>CAZCVB010000012.1:0-20992 GCA_964501805.1 uncultured Desulfobacteraceae bacterium
GGGGCGGGCGGATACCGCCTTACCCTCCCAAAGACACCGCCGCGTATCTTACCCTTACCCCCTAAACACGATAACGAATGCCGGCATCCATATTGGTTCGATGCACCGGGCCGCGATGAATTTCCGGCATCAGGTGCCGGGGAACAGGAGGCGCCGGAGAAGATTCGAGATCCGGGGATGGACGGGAGGAAAGCCGGCCGCGGGGGGCCATTCAAGGACTTCGGATTCGGGCCACCGGTCCCGCACCACGTGGACATGAGGCCCCTTCGGGGCCCATACGCGCGGGGAGGTGGGACCGAAGACGGCAATGGTGGGCGTGCCCAGGGCCGCGGCCAGGTGGGTGACGCCGGAATCGTTTCCCATGAAGAGGCGGGCCGCGCCCAGGAACGCGGACAGGCGCGGCAGGCCCGGCCCCTCCAGGACAGGGACCCCGATGCCGGAAACCGCGGCGGCAAAATCCTCCAGCGCCCGTTCCGCAGGCCCCAGGAGAACACAGGCGGGGATCCGCCGGGCCTTCAGCCGGTTGATAACGGCCCACCAGTTCCTCAGGGGCCAGATCTTTCTCGTCCCCCCGCTTCCGGGATGCAGAACGACCGGCGGCGAGTGGGTCATGGCATGTTCTTCCCGCCATCGGCGAACCGCAAGGCTTTCATCCGGAGGAGGTGTCAATCGTATCTCCGGGAATTCTCCACCGGAAAGGCCCCGGGCCGCCACCTGGGAGAAGATGAATTCCGCCGCCGGCATGTCCCGGCCGGGGGGCGGAAAGGACCGGATCCAGTGGACCGGGCCGGGCAGCCGCCGTGCCAGCCGCCGCGCCAGGGCGCGGCCCTGTTCCTGCGCGAACATGACGACCATGCCGGCGCCTTCGAGAAATTCCGGGATCGGGGCGGAGCGCCAGGCGGCGTCGTCGAAAAAGGGGGCCAGCTCACGGCCTCCTGCCGGATATGTCCGCTCGATATAGGAACGGTCCTTCAGTAGGGCCGCGTGTTCCGGACGGCTCCAGAGATCGATCCGGGCCGCGGGGTGGGCCCGTGCGACCCCCTCGATTGAAGGGAGGGCCAGGATAAAATCTCCCAGCGCCCCCTGATGCATGACGACGATCCTGCGAGGCATGATGTCCTTCCGATCCCCGGTCCCGGGGGTTGGTCCTTTTTACTTCTCTACCAAATTTTTGCCGGCGCTGCCACCTCCCCGTTTCCTACGGGCCGCCGGATATCATGGGGAGCGATTCTTGCCGGCGCCAGTGAAGAGGAGATGCCCCGGTGTTTCATTGAGGCCTTCCAGTGGGCCGACCGATTTACGGCCGTATGATCTCCCTCCCGGGATCCCCTTGTTTTCCGGCCGGCTTCCTGCTAACATTATTATCCTTGTATCTCCTGAAAACCCGTATCTCTCCATATATCGTATTCCAAGCCTTTTCCAGTCTATATATCGTGGTTGTCCCTGGAATGAAAAACCCAAGTGTTTCATTTTTATGGATTTTTGTGCTTGACAAGTGTCATAAAGTGGTATAAAGTGCCATAAATTCCCATAAGAGTGAGACATGTTTCGAGGACGATCCAGACATACCCTTGACAGCAAGGGACGACTGGCGGTTCCGGCCCGGTTCCGGGAGGTCCTGGAGCGGGACGGTGACAACACCCTTGTCGTGACCAACCATGACGCGTGCCTGTGGGCCTTTGCCCGGGATGTCTGGCGCGGAATCGAGGAAAAGGCGGCCGATCTTCCCCATTTCAACCGGGCGGCCCATACCTATCTGAGGTATTTTATCTCCGGTGCCGTGGAATGTCCCGTCAAGCAGGGAAGGATCACCCTTCCCCCGGACCTGAGGGAGATTGCGGGGTTACAGAAGGACGTGGTGCTCGTGGGAGAACTGAAGCGGTTTGAGATCTGGGACCGGGACCGCTGGGAAGAAGAATTCAAACGGGTCAGGGAACGGTTCCCCGAGGACAGTGAAACCCTTTCCGAACTGGGCATTTAGGGGTGGCGGATCAGGATTACCCGCACCGTCCGGTCATGGTCCGGGAGGTGGTCCGGGACCTCGTGGTTTCGCCGGACGGCACGTACGTGGATGGCACGGCGGGGAGCGGCGGTCACGGCGAGGCCATTGCAAGGGCGCTTTCCGATAAAGGCCGTCTCATCTGCCTGGACAGGGATCCGGAGGCGGTATCCCTGGCCGCGGAACGCCTTTCGTTCCTGGGCGGGCGGGTCCGGGTGGCGCAGGCCGATTTCGCTGAGATGGACCGCGTCCTCGGCCGGATGGGCGTCACCCGCGTGCAGGGCGTGCTTCTGGATCTCGGCATGTCCTCCCATCAGATCGAGGCCTCGGGCCGGGGGTTCAGCTTTTTGAGGGACGAACCCCTCGACATGCGCATGGATCCGGGAGGCGGCACCACGGCCCATGACCTGGTCAACGGCGTGTCTCTCGAAGACCTTGAGCGGATCCTCCGGGAGTACGGCGAGGAGAGAAGGGCGAGACGCATCGCCAGGGCCATCGTGAAGGCCAGGGAGGAGGCCCCCATCAGGACGTCCCGCCATCTGGCGGCAGTGGTGGCCTCCGCATGTCCCCGCCCTCGCGGCGGGAAGGCCCGGCGCCATCCCGCCACGCGCACTTTCCAGGCACTGAGAATCGCCGTGAACCGGGAACTGGAAAGCCTGGAGGCGTTCCTCGACAAGGCGCCCGGCCTTCTGACCGGCGGCGGAAGGCTGGTGATCCTGTCCTACCACTCCCTGGAAGACCGCCGGGTGAAACGGGCCATGGCGGGATGGGAGAAGGGGTGTACCTGCCCGCCGGATTTTCCACAATGCGTGTGCGGAGGGAAGCCGCTGTTTAAACGCATCCGCAAAAAAGGCCTGAAGCCCGGGCGTCGGAGGTCGGGGAAAACCCCAGGGCACGCAGCGCCGTCCTGAGAGCGGCGGAGAGGATTCTGTCATGACGAGACCGGAGAATGTGATCCGCATGGTCAATTCGAGAAATGCAAAGACGGGCGTCCGCGTAAAAAACTCGCGGGCCAGGCGGCGGACCTTTCATATCACCCGGCGGCAGGTCTTTCTCGTCATCGCCCTGCTGTTTCTCTTCATGGGCACCGGCATCGGTTACGTCTGGTCCAACTTCGAGCGGACCCAGATCGGTTATGACCTCAGCCAGTTGCGCCGTGAGGAAATGCGCCAGAAGGAGATCAACCGGAAACTGCGGCTGGAACTGGCCCTTTTGAAATCACCCCAGAAGCTGGAAAGCATCGCGGTCCGCAGGCTGGGGCTGAGACAGCCCTCGTCCGAGCAGATCATTATCCTGCCATGAATGTCAGGGAGAAAAGATGGATCCGTTTCCGCATCTATACGGTGGCTGTCTTTTTCGTCCTGGGTCTCGGGGTGGTCCTGTGCAGGGCCTACCAGCTCCAGGTCCTGGATAAAGACCGCCTCGCCGCCATCGCCCACGAAGGATACGTGGGGACCATCAAGCTCCCGCCGAAACGCGGCACCATCTACGAGAGAGAGGGGCACGAACTGGCCATCAGCGTTGAGCTGGCCTCGGTTTACGCGCATCCCAGACGGGTCAAGGACAAGGCCGCCACGGCCCGGGCGCTCGCGCGGATCCTGGGCGAAAGTCCCGGAAAAATCCTCGGGCGCCTGAAACGGCGCCGCTCCTTTGTATGGATCAGCCGGAAAATCGATCCGGAAAAAGGAAAACGGATCGACGCGCTCGAGCTGAAGGGCGTGGGCGTCACGACCGAGACCGGACGCTTTTATCCGGGGAAGGAGATCGCCGCCCACCTCATCGGTTTCGTGGGGTCCGAAAACCAGGGACTTGAAGGGATCGAGCGGAAATACGACGCGCTCCTGAAGGGATCGGAGCGCCGCCTCATCCAGATGCACGACGCCCTGGGAAGGCTCTTTTCCATCAGCCGGCCCGACCCGTCGGGCCGACCGCTGCACGGACTGGTCCTCACCATCGACAAGGACATCCAGTACAAGGCCCAGCAGGCCCTTCGCGCGGCGGTGAAAAAGGCAAGGGCAAGGGCCGGCCATTGCCTGGTCGTGAACCCGGATACGGGGGAGGTCCTGGCCATGGCCGTGGTCCCGGAATTCGACCCCAACGCCTTTTCCAAGTACCGGCCGTACCAGTGGCGGAACCGGGTGGTCACGGATTGCTTCGAGCCCGGTTCCACCATGAAGGCGTTTCTCCTGTCGGCGTGCCTGGAGGAGTCCGTGGTCACGCCCCATACCAATTTCGACTGCGAACAGGGGAGGTTCCGCGTGGGCGGCCGGGTGATCCGGGACACCCATAAAAACGGTCTCCTGAGCGTGTCGGACATCATCGTGCGATCGAGCAACATCGGTGCCGTGAAACTGGGCGAAAAGCTGGGATATCCGATCTACTACGCCTACCTGAAAAAATTCGGGTTCGGCCGGAAAACGGGGATCGATCTGCTGGGCGAGCGGAGCGGGTTCGTCCGGCCCCCGGCAAGGGCCAAGACCATTGATCGGGCCACCGCGTGCTTCGGGCAGGGGATGACGGTCACGTCCCTTCAATTGGTCATGGCCATGGCGGCCATCGCCAACGGCGGACGGCTGATGCGGCCTTACGTGATCAGGGAGGTGGTGGACGAATCGGGAAAGGTGATCCGGAAGACCTATCCGAAGATGGTGAGACGGGTCCTGTCCCCGCGGACGGCCCGGAAGGTGGCCGGGATCCTGGAGGGGGTGGTCAGCGGGGAAGGCACCGGGGTGCAGGCGGCCATCAGGGGGTTTCGCGTGGCGGGCAAGACCGGTACCGCCCAGAAGGTGGACCCGGAGACGGGCACCTATTCCAGCACAAAAGACGTGGCTACCTTTGTCGGATTCGTCCCCGCGCTGCGGCCGAGGCTCGTCATCCTCGTCATGGTCGATGAACCGAAAGGGATTCCTTACGGGGGGGTGGTGGCGGGACCCGTCTTCAGCGAGGTGGGGCTCTGGGCCCTCAACCATCTCCGGATCAACCCCGATATCCGGGTGGTGGAGCAGGCGGAGGACGGGAGGGCCGACGACCGGGAACCGTCTCCCGCGGTCAGACGGGCCCGGGTGAAGATCGGGGACGGGCTTGTTCCGGATTTCAGGGGGATGGGGATGCGGGCGGTGCTCAGGACCGGGCGTGCCCTGGGGCTCAGAATGCGCCTGAAGGGGTCGGGTCTCGCGGTGGGGCAGCGCCCGGCGCCGGGATCCCCCATCGACCGGGCATCGACCGTCAGGGTCGTGTTCAGGCCCCCCGCGTGAACACGGGATCGCCGGCGGGATCCGGCAGGATGCAGATGCGACTGGAACGGTTACTACAGGGATTGGGGGCCGAGGAATTCGAGGGGGATCCGGGCCTGGAGATAACGGGGCTCGCCTACGACTCCCGCCGGGTCCGGCCGGGGCACCTTTTTGTGGCCCTCAAGGGACACCTGCTGGACGGCCGCCGGTTTATCCGCTCCGCGGTGGAGAACGGGGCCGTGGCCGTGGTCTCCGACGAAACCGAAGGGATCCCGCCCGGCGCGGCCCGGATCCGGGTCCCGGATCCCAGGGCCGCCCTTTCCCGGCTGGCGGTGACCTTCTACCATGCGCCCTTTGAGGGCATGACCCTCACCGCCGTCACCGGGACCAACGGAAAGACCACCACCAGCTACCTGCTGGAGGCGATCCTCTCGGCCGCGGGGCGGCGGGCGGGCGTCATCGGGACCATCGGATACCGGATGCCGGGAAAGGCCCTGCCGGCGCCCGTGACCACGCCCGAGTCCCTGGATCTGATGCGGATCCTCCGGGAGATGGCCGACGCGGGCGTCACGGACGGGGTCCTGGAGGTGTCGTCGCACGCGCTGGCACAGGGAAGGGTCCGGGATTGTCCGTTCCGGGTCGCCGTGTTCACGAACCTGACCCGGGATCACCTGGACTATCACGGGACCATGGAGGCCTATTTCGAGGCGAAAAGCCGCCTGTTCCTGGGGTCCGGAGGCGCGGGAAGGCCGCAGCAGGCGGTGATCAACGGGGATGATCCATGGGGAAGGAAGCTGGCGAAGCGGGCCGAATGCCCGGTATGGACCTACGGGCTTTCGCCGGACCGCGACGTGAGGGCGGCGGACATCCGCATGAGTATGCGCGGGTTGAGCGCAATTCTCGCCACCCCGGCCGGGCAAATGACAGTGAAATCCGCTCTCATGGGGGACTTCAATATCTACAATATCCTGGCCGCAACGGCCGCGGCCCTCTGCCTCGATATCGCGCCGGAATCGATTGTTTCGGGGATCGGAAACCTCGGGGGCGTCCCGGGCCGCCTGGAGAGGGTCGAAAACGCCCGGTCCCTGCCGATCATCGTGGATTACGCGCACACGCCGGATGCCCTGCAAAAGGCCCTTTCGGCCCTGAGGCCCCTTGTCAAAGGCCGGCTGGTGACCGTGTTCGGGTGCGGCGGAGACCGCGATACGGGAAAGCGGCGCGAGATGGGCCGCGTGGCCGGGGAGCACAGCGACCTGGTGATTGTGACCTCGGACAATCCCCGAAGCGAGGCGCCCGCACGGATCGCGGAGCAGATCGCATCGGGCCTGAACGATTGCGGGTGGCGGCGGATCGGATTTCCCGAAAAGGGGACGTTCCGCCGGGCGGAGTACGTCGTCGAACTGGACCGGGCGCGCGCCATCCGGATGGCCGTTGAGGCGGCCCGGAAAGGAGACCTGGTCCTGATCGCCGGAAAGGGTCACGAGGATTACCAGATTATCGGCAACCACCGGCGTCATTTCGATGACCGGGAGGTGGCCGCCGCAGCCGCCTCGGGGGAAGGAGGAGCCGGTGCCGGCGTGGGCTGAAATCACCGCCCTGGAAATCATGGAGGCGATCCGGGGAACCCGGCTGGCGGGGGATGTCCGGACCGTGATCCGGGGAATCTCCACCGATTCCCGGTCCCTCCGCCCGGGAGAACTGTTCTGGGCCCTCAAAGGTGAACGGTTTGACGGCCATGGATTTATTTCAAGCGCTCTGGAAAAAGGTGCCGCGGGGGTGGTGATCCGGGAGGATCATGGGAATCCGTTTTCCTCTGTGAAGGCCCATGCCGGTTCTTCCGCCTCTTCGGGAACCGGGCCCCTTCGGTCGCCGGTGATCATTGCGGTGCCGGACACGCTGGCGGCCCTGGGGGACCTGGCCGCATGGTGGCGCAGGCGGCAGGGGCCGCGGGTGGTGGCCGTCACCGGGAGTTCGGGAAAGACCACCACCAAGGAGATGACGGCGTGCATCCTGGAACGGACCGGCCGGACGCTGAAGACCCGGGGCAATTTCAACAACCTCATCGGGCTGCCCCTGACGTTGCTGCGGCTCGAGGGCGGCCATGAAACCGCCGTGGTGGAGATGGGAATGAACCGTCCGGGCGAGATTGCCAGGCTCACGGAGATCGCGGACCCGGACGTGGGCGTGATCACCAACGTGGGGCTGGCCCATCTCGAGGGCCTGGGGGATATCCGGGGCGTGGCCAGGGCGAAGACCGAACTGGTGGAGAGGATATCGACACGGGGAAAAGTGGTCCTGAACGGGGATGACGAGCTCCTTTTGCAAACGGCCGCTTCTTTTCAAAGGGAGATGCTGACATTCGGCACGGGCGAAAAGAATGACGTGCGGCCCGCGGGGGTCCGCCACACGAAGGACGCGGCGATCTCCTTTGAACTCCTGTATCCGGAAGGGGCGCAACAGGTCCGTCTCGCGGTCCCGGGGACCCATAACCTGATGAACGCCCTGGCCGCGGCGGCGGCGGCCCTCTGTCTCGGTGTGTCTTCCGGGGACATCGCCGCGGGACTTTCCCTTTTCCGGGGGCTGGAGGGCCGGTTCAGGCGGGTCTCCCTTCCCGGGAGACTGACGCTCGTGGATGACACCTACAATGCCAACCCTTCTTCCCTGAAGGCGGCGCTTTCTTCGGTGGCGGTGCTCGGTGCGGGAGAAGGCCGCATCCTGGTGGGGATCGGCGAGATGATGGAACTGGGCTGTCACGCGGCGGAACTGCACCGGGCGGCCGGACGATGGGTGGCCGGAATCCGGCCGAGGTTTTTCGCGGCCATGGGGGCGCATGCGGACGAGATGGTCGCGGGCGCTGTTGAGGGAGGTCTTTCCCCCGATCGGGCCCGGGTGACGCGAACCCACGGGGAGATGACGGATGTGCTCAGGGGCGCGGCGGAGGCGGGAGACGTGATTCTTATCAAGGGTTCCCGGAAGATGGCCATGGAGCGGGTGGTGGAAGGGTTCATGCGGCAGGCGGAAAATCCATCGTGACCGGCGCCCGGGGCGCCATGAAAGAACAGGGAGATAACCAATGGAAAAATCAGAGAAGATCCTGGTAGTGGACGATGAGAAGAGCATCCGGATTCTCCTGTCGGAGGTCCTGTCCGGGGCCGGTTTCGAGGTGAGCATGGCCAGGGACGGGAAGGAGTCCCTGGACCAGATGGCGGGCCGGAAGTTCGACCTGGTGATCACCGATGTGCACATGCCGATCCTGGACGGTATCGAGATGCTGAGACGGATGAAAAAGGCGGGCCGGCGGGAGAAGGTCATCATCATGACCGGGGATCCCTCGGACGAACGGTTCCGGGAAGCGGATCTTCCCCCCGTGGTGACGCGCCTGCAAAAGCCATTCAGGATGGACAACCTGTTGAACGTGGTGGTAGCGGCCATGGCCAACGGCACGGGAGAGTGCCCGGCCGGCGTGCCGTCTGCCATGTAGTTTTCCTGTGGCGGGGATCAGATGCTGTACAACCTCATTTATCATTTTCATTCGGATCTCTCCTGGCTGAACGTGTTTCGATACATCACGTTCCGGACGATTCTCTCCACCCTGACCGCCCTGATCATCTGCCTGGTATGCGGTCCCTGGGTGATCGAACGGCTCCGCAGTCTCCAGGTACGCCAGTATATCCGGGAGGACGGGCCGCCCGAACACCAGCGGAAGCAGGGCACCCCCACCATGGGGGGATGTCTCATCATACCGGTGATGATCCTTTCATCCATCCTGTGGGCCGACCCGGGCAGCATCTATATCTGGATCGTCGTTTTTGTCCTGGTTTCCTTCGGCGGGATCGGTTTCATGGATGACTATCTCAAGATCTCAAGGAAGAACAGCCGCGGGTTGACGGCCGGGACCAAGTTTTCTCTCCAGATAGCGGCGGCCCTGGTGGTGGGGCTGGCGCTCTACTTCTACCCCGGTTTCGATGCGCGGCTGAACCTCCCCTTTTTCAAACGGATCGCCCCCGACCTGGGCCTCGGCTACGTGGCGCTGGTCGTTTTTATCGTGGTGGGGGCCTCCAACGCGGTCAATCTCACGGACGGCCTGGACGGGCTGGCCATCAGCCCCCTGACCGTCGCCTTCGGGACCTATGTCATCTTCTCGTATCTGGCCGGCCACGTGAAAATCGCCGGATACCTCCAGATTCCCTATGTCTCGGGGGCCGGTGAAATCTCCATCGTCTGCGGGGCCGCGGTGGGCGCCGGTCTCGGGTTCCTCTGGTACAATGCCTATCCCGCCGAGATTTTCATGGGGGATGTGGGATCGCTGCCTATGGGCGCGGCGCTGGGAACCGTCGCCGTCATCACCAAGCAGGAGATCCTCCTCGCCCTGGTGGGCGGGCTGTTCGTTTTCGAGGCCCTTTCGGTCATCTTCCAGGTCGCTTACTTCAGGTTCAGCGGCGGCCAGAGAATTTTCCGGATGGCGCCCATCCATCACCACTTTGAGCTGAAGGGGTGGCCGGAGCCGAAGGTCATCGTGCGGTTCTGGATTATCGCCATCCTCCTGGCCCTTTTGTCCATCAGCACGCTCAAGGTGAGGTAACGCCCCATGTTGCGACCGATACCGGGTCTGGAAGGAAAGAAGGGGAGGGTCCTGGTGGTGGGGCTGGGAATCTCCGGCCACCGGACCGCCCGGTGGCTGGCGGCGCGGGGCGCGGACGTCACGGTAAGCGACATGAGGCCGGCGCGTGATCTGGATCCCGCGGTCATGGACGAACTGGAGAAGATGGGGGTCATCCTTGAGACCGGCGGACACCGGGAGGAGACCTTCCTGGCGGCGGACATGATCATCCTGAGCCCCGGCGTGCCCGCGGACATGCCCGTGGTCCGGGCGTCGAGGGCGCGGGGCGCCACGGTGACCGGGGAACTGGAGTTCGCCGGCCGCCTGGTGGACACGCCCGTGATTGCCGTGACCGGCACCAACGGCAAGACCACGGTCACCACCTTTCTGGGCCGCATGCTGCGGGAGGCCGGGCACCGCGTGTTCGTGGGAGGAAATATCGGGACGCCGCTCATGGCTTATGCGGCGGGAAAAAGGGACGCGGATTACGCGGTGGTGGAGGTCAGCAGTTTTCAGCTGGACACCATCGAGACCTTTCGGCCCCGCGTATCCGTTGTTCTGAACATCTCCCCGGATCACCTGGACCGGTACCCGGATTACGCGGCATACGCCCGGTCGAAACTGAGAATTTTTGAGAACCAGGGTCCCGGGGACGTCGCCGTGCTCAACGATGACGATGACATCCTGAAACGGGCCGCGCCGCCGCCGGGGGTGACGGTCCTCCGCTACGGCAGGCGGGAGCGGGAAGGGCTGCATGCCTTTTTTGAAGGGGACCGTATCCGGGCCGGGACCGGGGCGCGGCGGACCTTTTCGGTCCGGTCTTTTCGCCTGCCGGGGAGCCATAACCGGGAAAATCTCCTGCCCGCCGTGCTGGCGGGCATGACGCTGGGCGTCGATCCCGGGGCGATCCAGGCGACCATCGATACCTTCAAGGGCCTGCCGCATCGTCTCGAGGCGGTGGGGGAGCGAAGCGGCGTCCTGTTTTACGACGATTCCAAGGCCACGAACGTGGATGCCGCGGTCAAGGCGGTGCGCAGCTTTGATCGCCCGGTCGTCCTGATCGCGGGCGGGCGGCACAAGGGATCGGATTACGGACCCCTGGCCGCGGCCGCCGAGGGGCGGGTGAAGCAGGCGGTTTTCATCGGGGAAGCAGCGGCCCTCCTGGGCGGGGCCTTCCGGGACCGGATTCCGTACCGGACGGCCGTGACCATGGAGGAAGCGGTGGCCTTTTCTTTCGCGGCCGCGCGGGAGGGGGAGGTGGTCCTGCTGGCCCCTGCCTGCTCCAGTTTCGACATGTTTACGGACTATGCCCACAGGGGACGGGTTTTCAGGGCCGCCGTGGAGGCGTTGGAGGATGGCTGAAAAAAGGCCGAAGCGGGGCGGGTACGACTACGTGATCCTGATTCCGGTCATGTGCCTGGTGGGGCTGGGCCTGGTTTTCGTGTACAGCGCCAGCTCCAATGTGGCCCAGCACCGCATGGGGGACAGCTATTTTTTCCTCAAGCGGCAGGGCGTGTTCTGCGTTGTGGGGCTCCTGGCCATGATTTCTGCCAGGAACATCCCCTCCGCCGCATACCGGAAAATCGTTTATCCTCTGGTCCTCCTGAGCGCCGGGCTCCTGGCGGCCCTCTTCATCCCGGGCGTCGGCCATACGGTGGGCGGGGCGCGGCGCTGGATCCGGCTGGGCGGGCTTTCCTTTCAGCCTTCGGAGCTGGCCAAGTTTTCCCTTGCCGTGTACATGGCCTATTCCATGTCCAAGAAGGGATCCGACATGCGGTCCTTTTCAAAGGGGCTTGCGCCCCATCTCCTGGTGGCGGTGGTATTCGTGCTTCTCATCGGGATGCAGCCGGACGTCGGGACATCGGTCATTCTCGGGTGCTGGCTCCTGACCCTTTTGTTCGTGGGCGGCGTCAACCCGCTGCACCTGTTCCTGGTCATGCTGGCATCCTCCCCTTTGCTCCTGTGGGCGGTGCACCATGCGGATTACCGCCTGAACCGGCTGCGGGCCTTTATTCATCCCTGGGACGATCCCAAGGGGGTCGGCTTCCAGATCATCCACTCCTTCCTGGCCTTCGGGTCCGGCGGCATTTTCGGCGTAGGACCGGGCAACAGCAAGCAGAAGCTCTTCTACCTGCCCGAGGCCCATACGGATTTCGTTCTGTCCATCGCCGGGGAGGAGCTGGGATTCGTGGGCGTGAGCGTTATCCTTATGCTTTTTGCGCTGATAGTTTTCCGGGGAATCCGGATTTCCCTGAACGCGCCGGATCTCTACAGCAGTTACCTGGCCCTGGGGCTCACCTGTCTTTTCGGGTTCCAGGTGCTTGTAAACGTGGCCGTGGTGATGGGATTGCTTCCCACAAAGGGATTGTCGCTTCCCCTGATGAGCTACGGAGGATCCTCGCTGGTCTTCAACCTGCTGGCCGTCGGTGTCCTCCTGAATATTTCGGCAAGGACCTGATGGAACCGGTATCCGCAAAGAGAGACGGGATCGGGGACGGGCGCCCGCCGGCGCGGGGCGGAACGGGACCGGCCTTTATCCTGGCCGGTGGCGGGACCGGCGGCCATCTGTTCCCGGCCGTTGCCGTGGCAAGGGAACTGGAATCGAGGATCGCGGGCGTTTCGATCTATTTCGTGGTGGGGCGGAAACCGATGGAACTGGCCACGGTCCGGCGGTACGGGTTCCGGGGGGAGACCATCGGGGTGGAGGGGCTCAAGGGCCGCGGGTGGCGGAAGGCGTCCGCCACGCTCCTCAAGCTGCCCGGCAGCCTTTTCCGGTCCGTGTCGATTATCCGGAGGATCGGCCCGCGGGCCGTGCTGGGAACGGGGGCCTACTCATCCGGTCCCGTGTGCCTCGCCGCCCGGCTCATGGGTGTCCCCGCGGCCATCCATGAACAGAACGCCTACCCGGGCCTCACCAACCGGCTCCTGGCCCGGGTCGTGGACCGGGTGTTCATCTCGTTTGAAGAGAGCCGGCGGCACCTCAGGGCCCGGCGGATCTTCCTGACGGGAAACCCGGTGCGGGAAGAGCTCCTTTCAGCGGCCGGGGGCCGGGAAAGGGGAAAGGAAGGGTTCACCATCCTGGTGGTGGGCGGTTCCCAGGGGGCCCGTGCCGTTAACCGGGCCTTTGCGGAGGCCCTGCAGGAACTGGCCGCGCAGGGCCGGTGCCCGGAGGTGATCCACCAGACCGGGAAAGCGGACTACGGGCGGGTGGTGGCGGATTACCGGGAAAGGGGCCTCCGGGGAGAAATCGTCCCGTTTATCGAGGACATGGCCGCCGCCTACCGCCGTGCGGATTTCGTGGTGGGCCGCGCCGGGGCGACCACCCTTTTTGAACTGGCGGCCATGGGAAAGCCCTCCCTGCTGATTCCCTACCCGTTCGCCGCCAACGGGCATCAGGAGACCAACGCCCGGAGCCTGGTTGCGGCGGGCGGGGCCGAGATGATGACGGAGGACCGGCTGACCGGGCGGGACATGGCCCGCATCCTCAGTCGATACATGGATGATCCGGAGGCCCTCGAGTCGATGGGTCTCCGGGCCCGGTCCATGGGCCGGCCGGGCGCCGCCGGGGTGATCGTGGACCATCTCCTGGAGATGGCGGGGACCTGAAGAGCGGGACCCCCGCGTGCGGAAAACGGCCGGGACCGGAGGGGCGGTCGCCGGCGGAAACGCTGAAGGATATTCCTGTATATGAGACAGTTCGGAAAAACCAAGCACATCCATTTCGTGGGGATCGGGGGGATCGGCATGAGCGGGATCGCCGAGCTCCTCCTGAACCTGGGGTACCGGGTCAGCGGTTCCGATCTCAGGGAGAGCGCCGTCACCCGGCGCCTGGCCGGCCTGGGCGGGCGTATCTTCCGGGGGCATGACAGGGATCATGTCCGGGGGGCCGACGTGGTGGTCTATTCTTCGGCCGTGCAGCCCGATAATCCGGAGGTGGCGGCGGCAAAGGCGCAGTATATCCCGGTTATCCCCAGGGCGGAGATGCTGGCGGAGCTGATGCGCCTGAAATACGGCGTGGCCGTTGCCGGGGCACACGGAAAGACCACCACCACTTCCATGGTGGCCTCCATCCTGACCTGCGGGGGCCTGGATCCCACGGTGATCATCGGGGGCCGCCTGGACATCTGGGGCGGGTCCAACGCCAAGATGGGCCAGGGCGACATCCTCGTGGCGGAGGCGGATGAGAGTGACGGGTCCTTCCTTGCCCTCTCTCCCTCCCTGGCCGTTGTCACCAATATGGACCGTGAACACATGGACCATTACGGGGACATGGAACGCATCCGGGAGACATTCGTCGATTTTATCAACAAGGTCCCCTTTTACGGCACTGCGATCCTGTGCCTGGACAATGAAGAGATCCAGAGAATCATCCCGCGGCTCAAAAAAAGGTACCTCACGTACGGCACCGCGTCCCAGGCGGAGCTCAGGGGCGGCGACATCCGGAGGGAGGGTCTCGGCATGAGCTTCGAGGTCTCCTACCATGACCGGCCGCTGGGAAGGATCACGGTGGGCATGCCCGGGGAGCACAACGTCCTGAACGCCCTGGCCGCCACGGCCGTCGGCCTTGAACTGGATCTGGACCTGGCGGTGATCCGGGAAGGGCTCAGGAGCCTGGGGGGACTTGCCAGGCGGTTCCAGGTCAAGGGGGAAGCGGGCGGCGTCCTGGTGCTGGATGATTACGGACATCACCCCACGGAAATCCTCGCCACGCTCAGGACGGTGAAGGAATACTGGCCCGAAAGGCGGCTGGTGGTGGCCTTCCAGCCCCATCGATACAGCCGCACGCATTCCCTGTTCGACCGGTTCGAGATCAGTTTCAACGAGGCGGACGTCCTGCTGATCACGGCCATCTACGCGGCGGGGGAGGCCCCCATCGAAGGGGTGAGCAGCGATATCCTGGCCCGGAGCATCCGTGAACACGGCCACAGGGAAGTCATCTGCTGCCGGGGGAAAGAGGATCTTATCCCCTCTCTTCTCTCCCTGGTGAAACCGGGAGACCTGGTCGTCACCCTCGGGGCCGGCGACATCTACAAGGCGGGGGAAGCGCTCCTGGAATACCTGAAAGGCCGAACCTGACGCCTCGGGCGGAGGGTCCACGGACGCGGAACCGGACCGGCTGTCCGGGGACAAGGGGAACATTATGAGAGCGGGGCGCGGGCGTTTTCATGGATGAAGCACAAAAGACGGAACTGATCCGGCTGGCGGGCGGGCGGGTCCGGTTCAACTGCCCGATGGCCCGTTATACCACCTTCCGGGTGGGCGGGCCGGTGGACGCCCTCCTGGAGGCGGGCTCCGTGGCCGAACTCCGGCGGCTCGTTCCCTTTCTGAAGCGGGCGCGCATCCCCTATCTGGTGGTGGGGCGGGGGAGCAATCTCCTGGTAAGGGACCGGGGGCTCGAAGGGGTCGCCATCCTGTTGACGGGATCCCTGGCGCGTTTTCGGGAGGCGGCGGGGCCGGGAGTCCTGGCGGGCGCGGGCCTGGCCCTTGCGCGACTCCTGGCCCATTGCCGGGAGCGGGGGCTGGGGGGCCTCGAATTCCTGGCGGGGATCCCCGGCAGCGTCGGCGGCGCCGTCGCGATGAACGCGGGGGCCTTCGGAGGGGAGATCGCGGACAGGATCTCCCGTATCCGGATCGTCACGCCGGAAGGGGGTGTGGTGGGGATGGCCCGGTCCCGGCTCGATTTTTCCTACCGGGGGCTTCGAATCCCGGGGGGAAGCGTGATCGTCGAGGCCGGGTTCGATCTGGTTCGGGACAACGGGCACGCCGTGGGGGAACGGATGTCCGAATACCTTGAGAGGCGGCGCGCAACCCAGCCGCTGGAATACCCCAGCGCCGGGTCGGTCTTCAGGAATCCCGGCGGCGCGGCGGCGGGCAGGCTCATTGAACGGGCGGGTCTGAAAGGAGAACGGATCGGCGGCGCCATGATCTCGGAGAAACACGCCAACTTTATCGTGAACACGGGCGGCGCCACGGCCGGGGATATCCTGGCCCTTGTGTACATGATCCGTGAGCGGGTGAGGGAGGAGACCGGCGTTCAGCTGGAACCGGAGATCCGGGTGGTGGGCCGGTGAACGGCGCCCCGGGAGATCGTTATGACCGTCACGCGAAAAAAAAAGGGCCGGAGCGGGAAGCGGCGGTCCGTGCTCAAAAAACAGTCAGTCAGGAGAAAGCGGCGGCGGGACTGGACCGCGTTTCTCCGGGTGTTTCCGCGCATCGGGAGCGGCCTGGTCAAGGCCGTTTTCGCGGTGCTGGTCGTCATCGGCATCAGTCTCTGCTTCGTGTCCCTTTATCACTACCTGCTCGCCTCCCCCTGCATGAAGCTCCGGCAGGTGGACGTGGAAGGGGTCGGCAGGGAAATCCGGGAGGAGCTGATTCATGCCTGCGGCCTGAATTCCGACCTGAGCCTGCTGGAACTCAACCTGGACCGCTTGAAAGAGACCATGGAACGGCATCCCTGGGTGCGGTCGGTCCGGCTGATCCGGCGGTTCCCCCATACGCTGGTCGTGCAGGTGGAAAAGCAGGTGCCCGCGGCCGTCGTCGTGATGGACCGGCTCTATTACATGAACCGGCAGGGGGAGATCTTCAAGGAAGTGGCCCGGGAGGACGAGACCGATTTTCCCGTTGTCACGGGGATCGCCAGGGATCGCCCGGAGAGCGGGGCGGAACTCCGCCGCGCGGCCCGGATCCTCAGGACCATCGCGACGGAGCGCGGCGTGTGGTCGGTGGGCGGGCTGTCCGAAATCCATGCGGGACCCGACGGCGGGATTTCCCTCTATTTCGAGGGAATTCCGGCCCGGATCGCATTCCGCGTGTGTGACCTGGCGAGCAAGATGGAAGGTCTGAAAAAGGTGGTGGAACACCTGCGGCGGACCGGCCGCATCCGGCGGGTCACGCGCATCGATCTGGACCAGGTGGACGGCGCCCTGGTGGCCTTCCGGCAGGGTTGACCGCCGGTCGCCGTTGATCCGATCCCTGTAACCGGAAAGGGAGGAAATCAGATGTCCGGAGAAATCATCGTGGGGCTGGATATCGGTACGACCAAGGTCTGCGCCGTGGTGGGTGAGGCCCGTCCCGACGGCGTGGAGATCATCGGCATGGGGAGCCATCCCTCCGAGGGCCTCAGAAAAGGGGTGGTCATCAATATCGAGCGCACGGTGGAGTCCATAAAGGAGGCCCTGGAAGAGGCCGAGACCATGGCGGGATGCGAGATCGGGGAGGTATACGCGGGGATCGCGGGGGGCCACATCAAGGGGTTCAACAGCCACGGGGCCATTCCGCTCAAGGAAAAGGAGGTCACGCGGAAGGATATCGAACGTGTGATCGAGGCGGCCAGCGCCGTGGCCATCCCCATGGACCGGGAAGTGATCCATACCATTGTCCAGGAATTCATCGTGGACGACCAGGAGGCGATTACGGACCCCCTGGGGATGTCGGGGGTCCGGCTGGAGGCCAACGTCCACATCGTCACGGGCGCGGTCACCTCGGCCCAGAATATCGTCAAGTGCGCCAACCGGGCGGGACTCGATGTGTGCGACATCATTCTCCAGCCCCTGGCCTCCAGCGAGGCGGTCCTTACCAAGGAGGAGCGGGACCTGGGCGTGGCCCTGATCGATTTCGGAGGGGGCACCACCGACATGGCGATCTTTTCAAAGGGGTCCATCAAGCACACGTCGGTCCTCCCCTTAGGCGGAGACAACCTGACGTATGATATCGCGGTGGGGATCCGGACCCCCAAGCTGGAGGCGGAGAAGATCAAGATCAGGTACGGCTGCGCCCTGTCATCCATGATCGGCAAGGAGGAGACCATCGAGGTGCCCGGTGTGGGTGGCAGGAAGCCGAGGGTCCTGTCGCGCCGGATCCTTGGAGAGATCGTGGAACCGCGCGTGGAGGAGATTTTTTCGCTGATCTTCGGAGAGCTGATCCATTCCGGAAACGGGGAAGGAATCGGCGCGGGCGTCGTGGTCAGCGGCGGTTCGGCCGAACTGCCGGGCATCACTGAAATGGCGGAGCAGATCTTCAACGTGCCCGCCCGGGTGGGATACCCGGAGGGGATCAGCGGACTGGTGGAGGTGGTCAACCAGCCCATGTACGCCACCGCCGTGGGGCTGGTCCTCTACGGGGCGAACCGGCGGAGGAAGAAGAAAAAGTTCAGGATACGGGACGGGAACATCTTCAACCGGGTGATGAGCGTCATGAAGAGGTGGTTCAGGGACGTGATGTAACGCGAAGACCGGTTTCCGGCGGGAGGGCGGGATCGAACATCGCCGTTTTCCGGACGGGCCGGGAGGCTGGACGGGAGAAGCACCGTGGGAAGGCGTGAATCTTTGGACGAAACCGGAGACAAAGGGAGGGACAGACATGAAATTCGAGATCGTTGATGAGAAAAAGCGGTACAATGCCAGGATAAAGGTCCTGGGCGCGGGAGGGGCGGGCGGAAACGCCGTCAACAACATGATCAACGACCGGCTGCGGGGGGTGGATTTCATCGTGGCGAACACCGATTGCCAGGACCTGGACCGGTCCCAGTGTCCTTACAAGATCCAGCTCGGCCCTTCCATCACCATGGGACTGGGCGCGGGTGCTGATCCGGAGATCGGGGAAAAATCCGCCGAAGAGAGTATCGACGAGATCAAGGAGGCGGTGGCCGGCGCGGACATGGTCTTCATCGCCGCCGGCATGGGCGGCGGCACCGGCACCGGCGCGGCCCCGGTCATCGCCAGGGCCAGCAGGGAGAGCGGCGCCCTGACCGTGGCGGTGGTGACCAAACCGTTCAGGTTCGAAGCCGAAAAACGGATGGAACGGGCCATGGAGGGGATCGAGAAACTGAAACAGGAGGTGGACAGCCTGATCGTGATCCCCAACGAACGGCTCAAGGCCCTGGGCGGCAAGAGCACCGCGCTCAAAGACCTGTTCCGGCGGGCCGATGATGTCCTGTTGCAGGCGGTGAGAGGCATTTCCGACCTGATCATGAGCAGCGGGTTCATCAACCTGGATTTTGCCGACGTCAAGAAGGTGATGTCGCAGATGGGCACGGCGATCATGGGGATGGGGACCGCCAGCGGCGAGAACCGGGCCAGCGAGGCGGCCCAGACGGCCATCAACAGCCCGCTGCTGGAGGATATTTCCATCAGCGGCGCCAAGGGCGTCCTCATGAACATCACCGGTCCTTCCGACATGAGCATGAACGAGGTGGATGAGGCCTCCAATTTTATCCGGCAGGAGGTCAGCGAGGATGCGGAGATCTTCTGGGGCGTGGTCCTGGATGATGCCATGGAGGACCAGATACAGATAACGGTGATCGCCACGGGCATCGACGGCGGAAGCGACGGGTACCGCCGCCGGGGCCGCGGCGCCGAGCATGCCAATGTGGTGCGGATCCGGGACGTGCTGCCCGAGGACACGGAAGAGGAATGGACCGTGAGAAAGGACGGGGTCAACCTGGATGCCCCGGCGCATCTGAGGAAACACGTGACTGTGCCGGATATCCTGCGGCAGGCGGAAAAAACCGATTCCAAGAAAGGTTTCCTCCGGAAACTCCGGTTCAAGGATAACCTGGATTACCCCACCTTCCTGCGGCTGAAGACCGATTGACGGCGACAGGGGGCGGAGCGGTGTTTCGGGGCGGAGAGATCGACGGCCGTTCCCGGGGCGTCCGATCCGTCCGGTCGGGAGATGAGGCGCATGTCCGGTGATATCATTTCCCTCTGCCGCCGCCGGCTGGCGAGGGAAAAAGGGACGGTCAGGAAGGACCGGGGCGGCAGGCTCCCCGTTGCGCTGGTCTATCCCGGTTTTTACCGGATGGGCATGTCGAACCTGGGATTCCAGCTGGTCTATCATCTCCTGAACCGACGGCCCGATGTGGCGGCCGAGCGGGTTTTCCTCCCTGAGGGTCAAGAAATGTCCCTCTACCTTCAGACGGGAAAACCGCTCCTGTCGCTGGAGACGCAGACCCCGCTCCGGAATTTCCACCTCGTGGCCTTTTCCCTTTCGTTTGAAAACGACTATCTCAACCTGCTGAAGATCCTGGAGATGGGAAACATCCCATTGCTCCGGGAAGCGCGCACCGGCCCGGATCCGTATGTCATGGCGGGGGGCGTTACCACCTTCCTGAATCCCGAACCCCTGGCCGATTTCATGGATTTTTTTCTGTTAGGGGAGGCGGAGGCCAATCTTGACCCATTCGTTGACGCGTTCATCGGTCTTACGTTCCAGGGCTCCCGGAGAAACGACGTTATCCGGGACCTGGCGGTACAGGTCCCCTCGCTCTATGCCCCCGGGCTTTACCGCGCCGGGTACCACGGGGACGGGACCCTCGCCGCTTTCCGTCCTGTGGACGCCGGCCTGCCGGAGACCATCCGGCCGGCGCGGCTTACGGGGCCCGGCTTCTCCTCGTCCGCGGTGCCCGTTTCCGCCGTCACCACCCCGGACACGGAATTCAGGGACAAGATCCTGGTGGAACTGGGGAGGGGATGCGGCCGGTCCTGCCGGTTCTGCGCCGCCGGCTATATCTACCGGCCTCCCAGGCCCCGTTCGCCCGCTACGCTCCTTGATGCCGTTGAAAAAGCGTTGCAGAGGAGCCCCCGCCTGGGGCTCCTGGCCGCGTCCGTATCCGATATCCCCGGCGTGGAGGAGGTCACCGCCCGGATCGTGGAAAAGGGAGGCCGCTTTTCCGTTTCGTCCCTGCGGGCGGACAGCGTTTCCGAAGCCCTCCTGTCTGACCTGAAGGCAGTGGGCCAGAAGACCCTGGCCATCGCCCCCGAGGCGGGCACGGGACGGCTCCGCAGGGTGATCAACAAACACCTCTCCCGGGAACAGATCGCGGCGGCCGTAACCCGGATAGCCGCCGCGGGCAGCTTCTCCATCCGGCTTTACTTCCTCATCGGGCTCCCCACCGAAACCCGGGAGGACATCACCGGTATCGTGGACCTGGCAAAAATGATCCGGCACCACATGGTCCGGACATCTGCTCCCCGCGGCACGGTGGGGCGAATCCGGTTGAGCGTGAATTGTTTTGTTCCCAAGCCCTTTACCCCGTTCCAGTGGTTTCCCCTCGAGGGGATGGATATCCTGAAAGAGAAGCAGAAGCGGATCCGGAAGGGCCTGGCCCGGGAAGGCGGCATCCGGGTCAGCAGCGATCTTCCGAAATGGGCCTATGTCCAG
>CAZCVB010000013.1:0-6000 GCA_964501805.1 uncultured Desulfobacteraceae bacterium
CGGGGGCCGTCGGCTCCACCACAGACTTTACCGCCTCCTCAACCACGGGGACACCGGTTTCCGTCTCCCCGGCCGTCCCCTCCGGCGGCGCCATGGAAACCGCGTCCCCACAGATCCGGGTGCCCTGATTGACATCGAATGCCTCCAGGAAAAGCGTCAGGCCGTTTTGTGCGTCCATCTTCATCTCGCCATGGACCACCACGTCGGCCGACAGGAGAGATCCCCATTTCAGGATCGCCTCTTCTCCGAGATCGAGGGCCTTCAGAGCCTCCCCGTATTGGGCTTCGGGGAGACCGGCCACCCGGTCGACGGGGGAGAAACCTCTTTCCTGGAACCGGTTGTACAGGGCCACTTCCACCGGAGACAGGGCGGAAGGGACCTCCGGGGATTTCCACCAGTAGACCGTGTGTCCGCCGGCCGTCTCCGAGACCAGGAACACAATGCGGAGGGGGGGGCCCTCCATGACCACGACGCCCGCCTCCCGCAGTTTCTCGTCCATGAGGGTTTCATTGATCCTGAGGTCCACGAGGACCTGCCACCGCTCCCCCACCTGTTCTTCCGCAAGGATGAGGAAGTTCTCGACCGCCTCTTTTGATCCGGGAATGATCTCCTCCACAAGCCGTTCAAAGTTGTCGGCGGCGCCCCCCGGCCCCAGCCGGCGCAGGAGATAATTCTCCACCCCTTTTTTCAATGCCATGGAGATGGCCGCCTCCTTGGCCCGCGCCAGATTTTCCCCGACGATTTCCGCGGTACCGACGGCCAGGGCCTCGTTTTTCTGCAGGCGTTCCATCTCCCCGGAGCGGGCAACGGCGCTCCATGAGAGAAGATAGAGAAAAAGGCAGGAGAACAAGACGGTTTTTTTGGCGCCCGGCGTCATGCGGCCTCCTTTCACGTGATCGCGTTTGGACTGACGCGACATCTCCGGCACCCCGCCGGGGCGTTCCGGAGACATGCTCGTTTTGCTGTAAAGATCGTTTTTTCTCCCCGGCCCCGATCACACGGCCCCCGGGCGCTCAAGCCTGCCCGGGCATTTCAGGCCCCCCCGGAAAACGCCCGTCCAGAAAGGCACGGATCCTTTCCAGCATCCCGCCGGCATCACGCGGGGCCACGCGGATGAATCCGGGATCGCCCCGGAACCACGTGATCTGCCGTTTGGCGTACCGCCGGGTGTCCCTCTGCAGGTACCGGATCGCCTCATCGAGGGTCCATTCCCCTTTGAGATGGCGGATCATATGCCGGTATCCGATGGCCTTCATCGGCTTGAGATCCGGGGAATATCCCCGTGCCAGGAGGGCCTCGCACTCGGCGGCCAGGCCGGATTCCACCATGCGCACACATCGCCGGTTGATGCGGTCATACAGTTCCCCGCGGTCCGGTTCCAGAGAGAATTTGAGGGCCCGCAGATTCCGGTCGCCGAAGGCGTGGGCCCCCGCCAGACGGGACGGCCTTTCCCGGGTGAGATGAAAAATCTCCAGGGCCCTCGTGATCCGTACCCGGTCATTTGGATGAATCCGGTCCGCCGCGTCCGGGTCCAGCCGCCGGAGTCGTTCGTGGAGCACTGCGGGACCAACGGTATCGCACGCCTTCCGGAGCGTCCGTCTCAGTTCCATGTCGGCCGGCGGACATTCGAAAAAGCCCCCCAGCAGGCCCCTGATGTAGAGACCGGTCCCGCCCACCACGAGGCAGACCTTTCCCCTGGCGACGATATCGGCGATCCGGGACAGGGCCATGCGACGATAGATCGCCGCGTTGAAGTCCTCGTCCGGGTTGACCACGTTCAACAGGTGATGGGGAACGCCCCGCATCTCCTCCGGCGTGGGCGTGGCGGTTCCCACGTCCATGCCGCGGTATACCTGCATGGAATCGGCGCTGACGACCTCGCCGCCCAGGGCGAGGGCCAGTTCCACGCCCAGGGCCGTCTTGCCGCCGGCCGTGGGACCGGCGATGACGACAATCTTCTGCTCGCCGGGTTCCGCCTTCATCGCGACCTGATCACCGCTCACACCACCCGCTTGAACATCTTTTCGATCTCGCGATAGGTGATGTGCCTGAAAATAGGCCTCCCATGGGGGCAGTTGGTTGGAAGCGCCGCCGACTCCAGTTCGCAGAAGAGATGCGAGATCTCTTCCGGGTGCATGCTGAACCCGGCCCGGACCGCGCCATGGCAGGCCATGACCGTCAGGACCCCGTCCAGGACCCCCTCGTTTTCCAGGTCGCCCGATTCCAGGGCGGCCAGGAGTTCCGAAAGAAACGGCGCCGGGTCCACGCCGGAGAGGAGGGCCGGCACCGATCTCAGGAGAAACGTCTCTCCCCCGAAATGATCCAGATCCACCCCCAGGCGGGAGAGCTGGTCCGCCTTTTCCATGGCGATCTGTTTTTCCTTTGCGCTCAATTCCACCTGAACGGGCAGCAGGAATGCCTGTGCCTGCACGCCGGATTCCGCGACTCCCTTCCTGAGGCGCTCGTAGACCACCCTTTCGTGGGCCGCGTGCTGATCCACCATCAGGAGACCGTCGGCGACCTCGCAAAGGATGTAGGTCTTTCCCAGCTGGCCGATGACCCGCGGCGGCCCGGTATCGGCAGGCCCGGAAACGGATAACGGCCGGGAAGGACCGGAATCGGCCGTCGGCGTTGAATAGGCGGGATCCGGATCAAAGACAAAGGGGGCATCCGGTTCCCGGGGAATGCCGACCGGTCCCGCCGGACCGTACGACCGGCGGGAGAAGGCATTCTCGACCGCGGATACAATCGCCTGGAACACCTCCCGGCTCTTGTGAAACCGGACCTCCTGCTTGGCCGGATGGACGTTTACATCCACAAGGGCGGGGTCCATTTCCATGAAAATCACCGCATAGGGATACTGGCCTTTCATCAGCCGCCGACCATAGCCTTCCATGATCGCCCGCGTCACCAGCCGGTCACGGACGCTCCGTCCGTTGACATACGCAAACAGCCGGTCCCCCCTGCTCCTCGAAAATTCGAAGGGCGCCAGGTAGGCGCGGATGGTCACGGCGGGATACCGTTCCACGGCCTCTGTCATGGCCTCTGAGACCTTCCTTCCCATGAGCACGGCGAGCCGTTCGGAAAGGTCTTCGGATACCGGGAGGTTCATGAGGGGAGATCCCGCATCTTCGAGCCTGAAATGGATGCCGGGATATGCCAGGGCCAGGCGGGAGAAGACATCCACGATATGCGCCGTCTCGGTCCTGGATGTTCGCAGAAATTTTCGCCGGGCGGGAACATTGAAAAAAAGGGATTCCACCTCCACCGCCGTTCCGGCGGGCGCCCCGGTCTCCTCGATGGACCGGAGACTCCCGCCGGATATTTCCAGCCGATGCCCGGCCAGCTGATCATGAAGGCGGGAGACCAGCTTCATCCGTGAGACGGCCGCGATGCTGGGCAGGGCCTCCCCCCGGAATCCCAGGGAGGTGACGGCGAACAGGTCGGATGCCTCGCGGATCTTGCTGGTGGCGTGCCGCTCCACGCACATCAGGAGATCGTCCCGGGACATGCCGATCCCGTTGTCCCTCACCCGGACGAGCCGCTTTCCGCCGCCGTCGATCTGGACGACGATGCGGTCCGCGCCGGCGTCAATGGCGTTGTCCATCAGTTCCCTGACAACCGAAGCGGGCCGGTCGACCACCTCTCCCGCCGCAATGCGGGAAGCCACTTTCTCGGGCAATATCCGAATGATGCTCATAGGACGATGGAACCCCTGTCCAGAGCGGAACGCCGGATCGAGCGACAGCGGTTCAACGGGCGCCCGAGAGGCCATTTCCGTTTCGCCTGCCGCAGTGCCGCCTTTCCCATGGGGTCATAAGAAAGGCACGGGGATGAATGGGGGTTCCCGAGGAAATCCTTTACCAGACGGCAGGAGATTCCAACCATGAGAGCGAGATACATCTGGAAATCTTTCCTCCTCACCGCTTTTCCTGAAAAAAGAAGCGGGTGCGCGGTATAAAGGTAGTCGGAAAATTTCACGGACTGTGTAAAAATCCTTTTTTTGGTCTTGAGGCCGTTCCCCCCTTTTCCGGAGATGAGGGCCAAGAGGTCGTCACACCCCTTGTGATCCATGGTCAACACGTCCCGGGCGATCCGGATGTAGTCGGGCCCCATCAGGTAGTCGGCCCGCACCTCCCAGTAGAGATGACCCCTCCTTTTCCGGTGGCGCATGGATCCCATCATCGTGGGAACGAAAAAATTGTGCGCCACCACGTCCGCGGCAAGGTGGGAGAGAAATCCGTATGCAAATGCCGACTCCCTGTCTCCCTCCGCCTCCCGCAGGAACCTGAAGCCGCCTTCCCAGTTATGGGGATGGCCGGACACGCCCGGACGGCCCTTTCCGATGAAAAAATCAGCGGCCAGGCAACCGTAGAGGTATTGCAGGGGCGACGTGGTGATGATCTTCGAGATCTCCGGCAGCAGGGCGCGCACGTCATCCAGTACATTCAGCGCCGTGACCGTATGGACCGCGGGCCCCCAGGCAAGGGC
Organism: uncultured Desulfobacteraceae bacterium; assembly: GCA_964501805.1. Classification (GTDB taxonomy): domain Bacteria; phylum Desulfobacterota; class DSM-4660; order Desulfatiglandales; family Desulfatiglandaceae; genus CAZCVB01. The sequence continues at coordinate 4,492 of CAZCVB010000013.1, forward strand.
CGGACCCGCAAACAGGAGTTCCATGACAACCGTTATACCCAAACAGATGGTCAAACCCGGCAGAGACATAAGAATCCGGCAACCTCCTTCTATTTTTTTTCGTCTGTTCCGGCCCCGGCCGTTCACATGGTGTCCGCGATCGACACCGTCCGGTCCCCGAGCATGTTCACGTAATTTTCCGGTTCACTTTAAAGGGGCTCCCAGCCGCCTTTTGAAGTCCCCGATAAACGGCATTGAAATCGTCTCTCGAAAGCCCGAAGACCATGCCGTAGGCCGACAGCAGGAATCTCCGGCAGGTGCCCCGGGCTCCCGGCATCACCGGTGTCTTCCGCAGGGCATTTTCCCGTTCCGAAGCCCATGCGTTCCAGGGAAAAACCGGCAGACATTCGAATATTATCACAGCCGGAGACAGCGCATCAATGGAAAAGCACCCCCCTGCTCCCGCCGGAGCGGAGGGATGTCCCGCGGCGGCTTGATTTTTCCCGCGGTCCCGGCTAAAACTCTGGTGAACAGGGGAAACCCCACGGCGCGATCAGGAGGCAAGGGCCTCGCCGGCGGGCCGTCGGCATCCGGAATCAATGGACAAAACGGACTGGAAAAACAGGGGAAAAGGCCACAGGGAAAGACTTCGCCGGAGGTTCCTGGAAGGGGGGCTGGACCGCTTTTCCGATGAAGAAGTGGTCGAATTCCTCCTCACCCTGGGCACGCCGAGGGGAGACCTGAGGTTGTCCGCGCGGGCCGCATTGAAACAATTCGGCGGGCTTTCCGGCGTCCTTTCCGCCCCCATCGAAAAATTGACCGAGATCCGGGGGATCGGCCCCAAAAACGCCCTGTACCTGAAACTGGTTCACCAGGTTGCGGGGAGATACCTGAAGGACCGGGTGGCCGGAAAGGTCTTCTTCGGTTCCTCGCGGGCCGTTTTCGACTACCTGTACCATGCCATGCGGGATCTGACGCGGGAGATCTTCAAGGTCCTCTTCCTGAACCGCAAGAACGAGCTGATCCTTGACCAGGACGTATTCCTCGGGACCCTTTCGGCCAGCGCGGTGTATCCGCGTGAAATCATTACGCTGGCCCTTGAACACCGGGCCGCGGCCATGGTTTTTGTCCATAACCATCCTTCCGGCGACCCGGCCCCTTCACCGGAGGACCGGCGGCTGACCCGGGACCTGGTCTGGGCGGCGCGGCTGATGATGATTCAGGTCCTCGACCACATCGTGATCGGCCGCAACAGGTACTACAGCTTTGCCGATGAAGGGCTTATTAAAACATACTCGGACGCCTATGATGACGGCCTTTCCCGCCTGTGATCTTGACAGAAACCCTGAAATAAGAGAGTATATAAGATTACGGTAAATTTAATACCCCGGGACGGCGGGCGCGCGGTCCGAGAAGACCGGATGCCCGGGTTAACGTGTGCGAGAGTGGCGGAACTGGCAGACGCGCTGGACTTAGGATCCAGTGGGATTTCCCATAGGGGTTCGAGCCCCCTCTCTCGCACCATTTTTT
>CAZCVB010000013.1:6100-20407 GCA_964501805.1 uncultured Desulfobacteraceae bacterium
CGGCCCGGCCGGAGTCGGAAACCGCGGCGGCCGACAGATTGCGCCTTGATTTTGCGGGAATGATTGTTAGAATTTGTAAACGGTGCGGGACCTTTGAAAAATTTCTTCCGCCGCCTGCGGAAAATACCACTTGGAGCGGAAATCGGGCGAAACAGGAGATGTTACAGAGGTCCCGCCACATGAAGGAGCATTATGAAGACACATCTGGAAGATATCAGTTCGGTTAAGAAAAAGCTGTCCGTTGAAGTGGAACCGGGGGATGTTGACAAAAAGCTGGACGCGGCGTATCGCAGATTGGGCCGGCAGGCCAGGATCCCGGGATTCAGGCCCGGAAAAATTCCAAGAAAAATCCTCGAAACCCGCTTCGGCGAGCAGGTCATGGAGGATGTATCAAGGGATCTCATCGGAGAAAGCCTGCCCGAGGCGATTACGGAGCTGGCGGTCTTTCCCCTAGGCACGCCGCTTATCGAGAAAGAAACGATCAAGACCGGGGAACCGTTCCGGTACTCCGCAACCATGGAGGTCCGCCCCCGGCTGGAGGTAAAAGACTACCTCAATGTCGCGGTTGAAAAGGAAAAAGTCTCCGTAACGGAAGCGGACGTCCAGAAACAGCTGGAGCAGATCCGGGAAGGAAACGGGAAACTGACCGCCGTTTCCGGGGACCGGGCCGCGCAAACCGGGGATTATGTGGTCCTGGAATACAGGGGATTCGTGGACGGCGAACCCCTGGAAGGGATCTACTCGGATAATTTCCTGCTGAAGATCGGGAGCAACGATTTCCACCCCCGATTCGAAGAATCGCTCGTGGGGCTCGGCAAGGGGCGTGAGGCGGACATCCACGTCGATTTCGAAGAGAACTATTACCATTCAAAGCTGGCCGGCAAGGGCGTGGATTTCAAGGTCAAGATCCATGACATCAAGGAGATGGTGCTGCCGGATCTCGATGACACGTTCGCCAAGAACCTGGGAGCCGGGTTTAACGATCTTTCGGAACTGAAGGAGAAGATCCGGGAAAACCTGACGGATAGGGAAAACAGACGGGTCGAAAAAGAGCTGAAGCAGCGCCTGATTGAAACCGTCTGCAAAGAGGTGGAATGCGAACTGCCCCAGACACTGGTGGCCTCCGAGATCAGTTACGCGGTTGAAAATATCAGGCAGAATTTTATCCGGAGCGGCGCAAGCCTGGAGAAGATGGGGTTTTCCGAGGAGAAAATGCGGGATGAATTCCGTCCCCAGGCGGAAAAACGGGTGAAAGAACTTCTCGTCCTGGGTGAAATCGCCAGGGCGGAGGGTCTCGAAATCAACGAGGAAGACATAGAGGAAGGCCTCAAGGAACTGTCGCAGAGCACCGGGCAGGACGTGGCGATCCTTCGGAAATATTACGAGGCCAGGGATCTGATGGGGTCGCTCAAGGAAAAGCTCCTTGAGGAAAAAACATTGAACTACCTGGTGGAGCATGCTAACATTTCTGAGGTAGACAAGGTCTCAGATGACGACAGGGGTTCTGAAAAGGAGAACAGATAACGCTTATGCTGATACCAATGGTCATAGAACAGTCCAGCCGGGGAGAGCGGGCATACGATATTTACTCCCGGCTTCTGAAGGACCGGATCATCTTTATGGGAGAGCAGGTGCAGGATGCCATGGCCAACACCATTATCGCCCAGATGCTTTTCCTGGAATCCGAAGATCCGGACAAGGACATCAATCTGTATCTCAATTCGCCGGGCGGAATCACCACGTCCGGACTGGCCATCTACGATACCATGCAGTATATTAAGCCGGACGTGGCCACCATCTGTATCGGGCAGGCCGCAAGCATGGCCGCATTGCTGCTGGCGGCGGGAGCCAAAGGGAAACGGTACAGCCTGCCCCACTCACGAATCATGATTCATCAGCCTTTGGGCGGCATGCAGGGACAGGCCACCGATATCGACATACACGCGAAGGAAATTCTGAAAACGCGGGAGACGCTCAACGTGATCCTTTCCGAGCATACGGGTCAGCCCATCAAGAAGATCGAAAAGGACACGGAGCGTGATTTTTTTATGAGCAGTGAAGAGGCCAGGGAATACGGCATCATCGACAAGATTATCACCAACAGGGAAATGCAGAACGGGCAGAAGAGCGAATGATTCCCCTGTTTAAAGAGCGATTCCCGGACCGGGTTCCGGAAGGCACCATGAATGAAATGTATCTTGACCCCTGCGGCGGTGACGAAAGCCGCGGCGCAGCGGTGCCCCGCCGGAGCAGGATAAAACCGGGAATTTTGAAGGAAGGCGATTATGGCCAAAAACAACCAGTCCAATGACGATCTCTTGTGCTCTTTCTGCGGGAAAAGCCAGGATGAGGTGAAAAAGCTCATCGCGGGTCCCTCCGTGTATATCTGCGATGAATGCATCCAGTTGTGCAACGAAATCATCGGGGAGGAGCTGAGCCGGGAAACCAAGGAAAAACGGGCCGGTCAATTGCTCAAGCCCGTGGAGATCAAAGAGATTCTCGATCAATATGTCATCGAACAGGAAAAACCGAAAAAGATCCTTTCCGTGGCCGTCCACAACCATTACAAACGGATCCATACCAAGGTGGACATGGAAGGGATCGAGATCGAAAAGAGCAACATCCTCCTGATCGGTCCCACCGGCTCGGGAAAGACCCTTCTGGCCCAGACCCTGGCCAGGATACTGAAGGTTCCGTTCACCATCGCCGACGCCACCACGCTGACCGAGGCCGGTTATGTCGGGGAAGACGTGGAAAACATCATCCTGAACCTGGTCCAGATGGCGGATTACGATGTTGAATCGGCGACCAAGGGGATCGTATATATCGATGAAATCGACAAAATCGCCCGAAAGTCGGACAGCCCCTCCATTACCCGTGACGTATCCGGCGAAGGGGTTCAGCAGGCGCTCCTGAAAATCATTGAAGGAACCATGGCGAACGTTCCGCCGAAAGGCGGCAGAAAACATCCGCAACAGGATTTCGTCAAGGTGGACACCAGCAATATCCTTTTCATCTGCGGCGGCATGTTCAACGGACTTGACAAGATCATCCGGAACCGGATCGGAAGCAAGCTGATGGGGTTCGAGGCGGATCTGCATGGAAAACGCGAAGACAATATCAACGAGATCATGCCGCTGGTTCAACCGGAAGACCTGGTCAAGTTCGGGCTGATCCCTGAATTTATCGGGAGGATTCCCATTGTCGCCACGCTGAACGAACTGAGCATGGACGCCCTTGTGCGGATCCTGACCGAGCCGAAAAACGCGCTCATCAAGCAGTACAAAAAACTGTTCGAGCTGGAAGGCGTGGAACTGAAATTCACGGAGGAGGCCCTCTCCACCATCGCCAGCGAGGCCCTGAAACGCAAATCCGGCGCCCGGGGACTGCGGGCGATTCTCGAATCCGTCATGCTGGATATCATGTATGATATCCCTTCCACAAAAGGGATCCGGGAATGCGTAATCGGTGAAGACGTGATTACAAAGGGAGAGCCGCCCCTGCTGCTTTATGAAAACCAGGTGGAATACGCGCAGAACCCGGTTTGACGGTTTTGACGGGACGGCGCACTCCCTCCGCATGACATTACCGTTCCAATGGAAGCCCCGGCAGGGGCGCGGCGGAAAGACCCGGGCCCGGGTCATCGCGGAATATCAAGATATCCAGGAATATTTTTTCACAGGGGCATGGCCTGCGGGCCCCTGTCCGGAGGGTGCGCCCTTCATTTTATCAAAAAAACGAGGTCATCATGTTCAGTATGATGAAAAAGCCGGCGGACGATTTTACAGAAGATGAAAAATATTATTATCCCCTTCTCCCCTTGAGGGACGTGGTGGTCTTCCCGAACGTGGTGGTCCCCCTGTTTGTGGGGAGGGACAAGTCCATCCGGGCGCTGGAATACGCCATGTCCCACCAGAAGGAGATATTCCTGTCCGCACAGAAAGATGCCAAAAAAGACAACCCCTCCCCCCGGGATATCTATTCTTTCGGTACCCTCGGCACGGTCCTTCAGCTTCTGAAACTGCCCGACGGCACCGTCAAGGCGTTGATCGAGGGAAAAGAGCGGGGAAAGATCGAAACCTTCCTGGAGAAGCAGCAGTTTTTCATGGTCGAGGTGACCCCGATCCCGGCCGCTTCCGAGATCAACCTGGAAACCCGGGCCCTCATCCGGACCATCAATTCCGCATTCGAGGAATATGCCAAGATCAACAACAAGATCGGACCGGAAATCGCCTCCACGGTGACCGCCATCGAAGACCCCTCCCGGCTGGCCGACACCATTGCGGGACACCTGTCGCTGAACGTGGCGGACAAACAGCGTCTCCTCGAGATCACGGATCTGAACCGGCGCCTGGAAAAGCTGTATGAATCCCTCAGCAGCGAGATGGAAATCCTCCGGCTTGAACAGACCCTGAGGGCAAGGGTCAAAAAACAGATGGAGAAGACCCAGAAGGACTATTATCTCAACGAACAGATGCGCGCCATCCAGAAAGAGATGGGCACCAAGGACGACTTCAAGGCGGAACTGGATGAACTGGAAAAAAAGATCAAGCGGAAGCGGCTCTCCCGCGAGGCCCACGCCCGCGTCAAACAGGAATTCAAGAAACTGAAGATGATGTCCCCCATGTCCGCCGAGGCCACGGTCGTGCGCAACTATATCGACTGGATCCTCTCGCTCCCGTGGTATGAGAAGACCCGGCAGAAGCTGGACATCGACGAGGCGGAAGCCATCCTGGACGAGGACCACTACGGGCTTGAAAAACCAAAAGAGCGGATCCTCGAATATCTCGCGGTCCAGCGGCTGACAAAAAAGATAAGAGGGCCGATCCTGTGCCTGGTGGGCCCTCCCGGAGTCGGCAAGACATCGCTGGCCAAATCCGTTGCCCGCGCCACGGGCCGCAATTTCGTGCGGCTCTCCCTGGGCGGCGTCCGGGACGAGGCCGAGATCAGGGGACACCGCCGGACCTATATCGGCGCGCTCCCGGGAAAGATCATCCAGTTCCTGAAAAAGGCCAAATCAAACAACCCGGTCTTCTGCCTGGATGAGGTGGACAAGATGAGTACCGATTTCCGCGGCGATCCCTCCGCGGCCCTCCTGGAGGTGCTGGATCCGGAACAGAATTTCGCGTTCAACGACCATTACCTTGACCTGGATTATGATCTCTCGGATATCTTTTTCATCACCACGGCCAACAACCTGCCGAACATTCCGCCCCCGCTCCAGGACCGGATGGAAATCATCCGCCTGCCCGGTTACACCGAGCTTGAAAAACTGAACATCGCCAAGCAGTTCCTCATCAGAAAACAGATCGAGGCAAACGGTCTTTCCGCAGAAAACATCTCCTTCACGGACAAGGCGATCCTCACCATCATCCGGAACTACACCCGCGAGGCGGGGGTGAGAAACCTGGAGAGGGAGATCTCCGCCATCTGCCGGAAAGTGGCGAGAGAAGTGGTAAAGGGCGGAGAGGACACACGGGTCTCCGTGAAGGCGCAATCCATCCACAAGTACCTGGGAGTTCAGAAATACCATTACGGCCGCACCGAGGAAAAGGACACGGTCGGCGTTACCACCGGACTCGCCTGGACCGATGTGGGGGGGGAACTGCTCCAGACGGAGGCCACGATCATGCCCGGAAAGGGGCACCTTTCCCTCACCGGGAAACTGGGAGAGGTCATGCAGGAATCGGCACAGGCGGCCCTGAGTTACGTGCGTTCCCGTGCAAAGCAGTTGCGGCTTCCGGACAACTTTTATGAAAAAATCGATATCCATATCCATGTTCCCGAAGGCGCGATTCCAAAGGATGGGCCCTCCGCCGGCATCACTCTCGCCACTTCCATCGTCTCCGCCCTTACGGGGAAACTCGTGAACCGGGACGTTGCCATGACCGGGGAGATCACCCTCCGCGGGCGGGTGCTTCCCATCGGCGGTCTCAAGGAAAAAATCCTGGCCGCCCACCGGGGAGGCGTGAGCAAGGTGCTGATCCCTTTTGAAAATAAAAAAGACATCGAGGAAATCCCGAAAAAAATCCTGAAAAAGGTTGAACTGGTCCTGGTGAAGCACATGGACGAGGTCCTGAAAGAGGCCCTGATCCTGAAAGAGGGAGAGCCTCTTTTCGCGCCGGAAGCGGAACGCGCGCCTTTCTGCCTCACGGATATCGCACCGGTGGAGGAAAAGACCGAGCCGGGCGTAACCGCGCACTGAAGGAAGGGGCCGCCTGGCTTGTGCGATGGAAAATGTCTTGACAACGGCAGGCAAAGGAATTAAATAAAGTTCTTTTTGAAACGAGGTCATTGAGGGTATTCGTGTCGTGCAGGTTCAGGACCTCGACGTCGGGGCGGATAGCTCAGTGGGAGAGCATCGGCCTTACAAGCCGAGGGTCGCAGGTTCAAATCCTGTTCCGCCTACCATTCGAGAACACATAAGCACCGTCTTGCAGGTCCCGCACGCTATGCGGGAAAGTCACCGTCACAGGTCTTTTTCAGTTCGGTTCGGGTTGCTCGGGGGCGTAGTTCAGTTTTGGTTAGAACGCCGGCCTGTCACGCCGGAGGTCGCGAGTTCGAGTCTCGTCGTCCCCGCCATTAATACGAAGGGGTTACACATAGCCTGTAACCCCTTTTTTTGTTCTACTGCGTGAATTTTATCTAAATAGTCAAGCATATCCCCTATATGGTTTAAAGTTTCTCCAAAGATCCCCAGGCGTTTCAGAGATCTTCTATCACATGGGTTTGACAGATCAGGTCAAATAAGAACGATGAACCCACGGACCTCCTTCTTCCCACAACAGAGAGAAAGATTCGCCTGAGACCACATCCTGGAGCGGGGGAATTAGAAAACTCCTCAGTTCATTGATTACCAGTGGAAAGTCTGCCCCCTGATCCGCCGACTGGGTTCGTTTTTGAAACGCCCTCCATTGGGTGTCCTTTTCTTCATCGGCGGCAAATTCATCGCTCAAGGCTACAGGGATATCTTCGGTATTTGTGTTCTCCGGCGCTCAAATGTCGCCTGGATGGCCCGTGTTAAAACGGACCCCTCAAATGGAAACTGTTTGGAAATTATCCAAATGTCGTAAAAATCCTTCATTCGGCTGTTCACCATACCAAGGGCAATCATTGTCTGGAGCTTCTCCGATACGACCGTCTCTTTAGGATAGGAACGAATACGAGGGGGAGGCATGTTCAAAAACGTAGGATAATCGATCTCCTTTTTCACCCGCAAGTTAAAAGGCATATTCGCGCTTGGCTTTTCTGGACGCTATGGAGATTTGAAATAACTTACCCCTGAATTGAGCGATTCCCGAGTTTATCGAAGATGCAAGGCGTGCAAGGCTTCAGGAGCGAGGCGTACATGAACGTACGCCGCAGTGACGGAAGCCGAAGCACAACGCCGCAGATTCGATGAAATCGGGAATCCCGAAGGGCTTCAAATTTTGATGATTTTCAAACAATCCCCTTACCGCATTTCCGCACCTGGCGGGTGATGCAATTTTGGAAAAATCGGTGCGTATCTCAATAATATCACAGGAAAAAATCTTTCATCAAAATTTGAAGCGCTCAGTTCAGGTTACCATTTGATTTGATCAATGATTATGCTGGAAACAGGTCGATAAGATTGACATTTATTTCGTTGAAAAGTAGAAATGAAAGGTATTCAAATTTTTCGGGCGGAAAAATTTCATTGGGGGACCTATGAAAAGCATTCTCAGCGCGTGTACGCCCCGGCAAGACATCCTCGCGGGGGCCTTCAATCCCGAGATCTTCACCGCCTCGATCAGTGCCGTGCTGAACCACTACGCCGGCAGAGGCAGTGGTGTCCACGAGATGTACACAGATGCCGAACAATTTTTCGGCGAGTGTACCTATCCCACGGATGGACTGAAAACCGTGCTTTCGGAGGTGTTTGCACGCATCGGCGGGGACAACAGCGTTCCGGCCATCCACCGTCTGGAGACCGCCTTCGGCGGCGGTAAGACCCATACTCTGATCGCCTGTACCCACATCGGCCACAGAGGCCGTGAACTGGCTGCCGTGACCGGTGACGTTTTATCTCCCGGTCTCCTGCCCGAAGCCGGGCAGGTGCGTGTGGTGGGCATTGCGGGCGACGAGCTTCCGGTGCACAAGCCCAAGGGCGCAAAGCTCATCCCCTATACCCTGTGGGGCGAAATCGCGTATCAGATCGGCGGCGAAGCGCTGTACCGGCAGGTCGAAGACGAGGCCGCATCCTACGCCGCGCCGGCCAGGGCCTATATGGATGCGGTGTTCGGGGGCCGCAAGGTGCTGCTGATGATCGATGAGCTGGCCCAGTACGCCGCCCGTCTGGCAGCTGCCCGCGATGACGGCAGCACCCAACTGCAGGCTTTTCTGATGACACTGCTGGGGTACGCCCGTACGCACTCAGGGATGGCGGTCATCCTGACACTGGCCAGCGCCACCGACGCCTTCGCCAACCAGACCCGGCTGCTGTCCAGGCTGCTCTCCGACGTGATCGGCAAAAAGATCGACGAAACCCAGGCCCTGGGTATCGGTCAGGTGGCCATCAGCAGCGTAGCCAGCGTGGTGGCCCGCGATGCCACGGCAGTGGTTCCCGTGCAGGCCGCCGAGATCTCCCGCGTGCTGGCCAGGCGGCTGTTTACCCGCATCGATACCGCCGTGGCCCAGGATACCGCCGCCGCATACGCCGCCATGTACCGGAAAAACGCCTCCCTGCTGCCGGACGAGGCCACGCGCGCCGATTTTGTTGACCGCATGGTGTCCCATTACCCTTTTCATCCCACCCTGATTGACTTTCTCAATAACAAGCTGTCCACGTCCGAAAACTTCCAGGGAACGCGCGGTGTGCTGCGCGTGCTGTCGCTGGCGGTGCGCAACATCTGGAAGGAGCAGGCCGAGATCCCCATGATCCACGCCTGCCATCTGAACCTCAAGGATGCCCGCACGGTTAACGAAATCGTCAGCCGCACCGGCAGCGGCGACCTGCTTCCCATCCTGAACGCAGACATCGGCGGGCCGGACACCGAGGGGGTCGAGGGAGGCCGCAGCAACGCGGAACTGGCCGACGAGCGCAACCCGCACCCCGCCGGCTGGCCCATGTACCAGTTCACGTGGAAAACCGTGTTTCTCCACAGCCTGGTGGGCCGGGGCCAGGGCCTGCAGTCCAACCTCTTCGGCCTGTCCGAGCAGGACGCCCTGTTTCACGTGGCCTTTCCGGAGCTGACACCGCCCCAGGTGGCCGAAGCGCTGAAAGAGATCGGCAACGCCGCTTTTTATCTGCGGTTTCATCAGGGGCGCTACTACGCCAGCCTGGATCCTTCCATCAACATCGCGCTGGCCAAGATCCGCCGCACCCTCTCGCAAAACGAAATCGACCAGCTGCTGGCGGCTTCGGCCCGCAAGGTGGTCAGGCCCGACGTGCAGACCTTTCCTGTGGTCTACGACGTATCGGCGCCGGAGCACATCCCCGATAAAAAGGGCAGGCCCGTGCTGTCCATCGTGAGCCTTGCGGCCGGGGAGCTGGATGTAGATGAGTGTGTGACCACCGCCGGACCCAACACACCGCGCATCGAGCAAAACCTGGTCTTCCTGCTGGTGCCCCATACCGTGCATACGAGATCCCGAGACGTCAAACAGGAAACGGTTTTTCCCAAGGCCGCTTCACCGCCCGAAAAGGCCATGGCCCAGCTCAGGGATCTGGCGCGCACGGTGCTGGCCATGCGCAAACTGCAGCAGAACCCCGAAAACTACGCCATCCGGCCCGAAAAGCTGGACGACGAGGATTTCAGGGAACGGTTCCACAAAGGTGAGCTGTCCATCGTGACTGCCGTGACCCAGAGCTACGCCAACCTGTGGTTCCCGTCCGCCGACGGACATATCGTGCGCAAGGAAATCCGCACGGCCGGCGGCGAGGGGGGCGCCCCGGTGATCGAACAGATCCGTCAGACGCTGATCGATGACGGGGAACTGATCACCACCGACCAGGGCACCCAGTCGGTGCTGATGAACCTGCGCAAGCTGTTTTTCAAACGAAACGATACGGTGACCCTGAGCCGGCTGCGCGAAAACTTCTGCCGGCTGCGCAGTTGGCCCATACTGGAGGCGCCGGTGGTACTGGATCAGCTGGTCCGAAACGGCGTCAACCGCGGTATCTGGTGCCTGTTCCGCATCGAAGACGAGACGAGCACCACGCCGGCGGAATTTTACGGCCAGGGAACCGGCGAACTGCCCTTTGACGTCGACCTGAGCGGGGATTACGCCATCGTCACCCCCGAAGGCGCCAGGAAGCGGGGCTGGACCGCCGGCAAGGGTCCGGATGCAACCCGCATCAGGGACTGGGTCTGGGAAGCCATCACTCAGGACCGTGTGGCCACCGTATCCGAGATTGCGGAAAAAGTGGCCGCCTACCACGGGGATGTGCCGCCAAAGGACCTGCATGACGCCGTCAGCAAGCTGGCCCAGGAAAAGCGCTGCATGGCCTACAAGGGCACCAAGGAACAGACCGAGAAGCCGGAGCTGTTTACCGGAACCCAGGCGACGTTTTACATGCCGGTACCCGAGGACGTGGTCATCACCCCCAAAACCGCGGCCGAACGGGGGTGGATCTCCAAAAAAGAAAGCGGCCTCCAGCTGAGTGGTAAAAAGGCTGTCGAAATTCTGGTACCGCTCCTGCGGCGCATCGGCTCCCTGTATCAGCGGGGCGCCAAATCCACCATCGACGCCCTCGATCTGGTTGATCTCGCGCTTCCCAAGGGGGGCACGCTGCGCATCAGCCTCGTGGACGTGCCGCCGGAGTCTGTCCGGGAACTGGGGGAATTTTTCGAAGTGGCCGCCGGCATCGTCCAAATAGGCGACCAGACCGAAGCGTATCTGGACGTCCAGGCGCCCGACGAGACCTGTCCGCTGGTGCAGGAAATCCAGAAACAGATCAAGAAAGGCCGGTAACCCATGGCCGCCGGGAAACCCAGTCAGGGCCTGTCCCTTCACTACGCCACGCGGGTTGCCAAACGCGTGCGCTCGGCCCCCTGGGTGCTGCGCCTTACCGAGCACAAGGGCAAGCCGGTGCCCGTGCTGATAATCAAGGAGCGTATCCATCCGGATCAGCGCAAGGACATCAGGGAACTGGTGGCCCCGCGGTCGGTGCTCAGGGAAAGGGGCCTGATTTACGGGGACGTACAGCGGCGGTGTTTGCCGGTCATCCGCGGGATTATCCAGCGGGTCTGCGACAACGCCGGCATCCCTCTCGAACTGCATCGTTTCCTCAACACCAGACGCATCACCTTCCGCGGCAACCTGCCGCTGGATGCCGAAGCCGGATACAAGCTGGCGCTGCTGTTCAAGCTGCAGGAGCGCATCAAGGAACTCGACCGCGTGGAGCTGATCGCCCGCCGCATCAACCGCTTCTCGCGGGAAGAGGCCGGCTACTGGCACTCGCGTATCTCTACCTTCGGCGACGCGGCCAACCGCTGGGCCATGGCCGGCATGAAGATCATGCTGGGCGGCCAGCCCAGGGACCCCCACATCGAAATCATGCTGCAAAGCCTGCGAAACACCCCGTGAATCGCAGCCACCCGAGGAGACCGTCATGATCGATGAGAACCGCAGCGACCTGCGCCTGATCGAAGCCGGCTTCCCCTGCCATCAGGTGGGGGCAGAGACCCAGCGGGAACGGGGGGCCAGTTCCGCCTTGCCGCCCCTGTACTACCTGCACGTCTGGTGGGCACGGCGGCCGCTGACACCCTCGCGGGCCGCCATTCTGGCCTCGCTGCTGCCGGCGGACACCGATCCGGCCTGGTTTCTGCGCCAGTTGGGCATCGAAAAACGCGTGGTGGAAATCAGCGGGCAGGCGTGGACCCTGACGGGCAAAATCCTCGGCAGGATCGAGACCGCCCGGGACGGCACCGAAGTGCTGCCCGTGGACACCCGGGTGCTGGACCTGCTGGAAAAGGAAAACCGGCGGCGGGCCGAGAACAGCGAAACCATCGCCCGGCTCAGGGCCGGCGAACCCTCCCTGGCCAACGACCCGGTGCTGCAGCGCTGGGAGGCGGAGTCACAGGCCATCGACAAGCCGTGGCCGCGCCCGGGGGATGAGTTGGCCGTGAAACGGGTGGCGGCGGATCCGGCCCATGTGAATGATCGCATCGCTTTTGCCAAACTGGACACGGTCAGCCGAATTCTTGGAGGGCCTATACATTGGACACCGGAAGACCTGTACGGTTATTCACGGGCTTTCATGAACCCGCCTGAGCCTGAAAGCCGACCCAAGGTCGTCCTCGATCCCACCGCTGGCGGCGGCTCAATCCCTTTTGAGGCGCTTCGGCTGGGACACAAAGTGATTGCCAATGAACTGAATCCCGTGGCCGCGGTGATTCTGCACGCAACGCTGGAATTTCCCGCAAAATTCGGTCCCGAACTCGCTGCGGATATTTCATACTGGGGAAACAAGCTGGTTGATCATGTATCCCAAAAAATGGAAGATGTAACCCCTTTTTCCCCACTCCCCGACCAGGAACGGCAGCATCTGCGCGAACACTGTAAAAAGTGTCCCGAAGTCATTCCTCAGTTTGACGTTCCTGAGTACGACCAGACCGGCCTTCTCTTCTGCCGCCAGATCACCTGCCCTTACTGCGGCGGGGAAGCGCCGCTGCTCAACACCTGCTGGCTGAGCAAGGAAGCCGGCAAACAGTGGGGCGTGAAAATCATCACCGACGGCAAGGCCAACAACGGTACCGTGCGCTTTGAAACCTACCGCGTCACCCAAGGCAAGGGCCCGCAGGGCGAAGACCCCAACTTCGCAACGGTCAAGCGCGGCGTAGGCCGCTGTGTCCACTGCCGACAGGCCATCGAGGCCGACGAGATCAAGCGCCAGGCCCGCGGCGAGTCCGACTACGGAAAGTGGCAGGACCGGCTGTACTGCGTGGTGGCGGTGCGCTTTGAGCCCAGGTTGGACAGGCACGGCCGCCCCCTGCGCTACAAGAGCGGTGCTAAGAAAGGCCAGATCAAGACCCGGAAAGTACGCTTTTTCCGGCCGCCCAACCAGCGGGACCTTGAAGCCCTGGCCGCCGCCGAAAAGCGCCTGGCCGAAAACCGGGACCGCTGGGATGCGGAAGGGTTGATTCCAACGGAAAGCATCCCCTTGGCACACAAAACCAAAGAGCCTTTACGGGCAGGCATGACCCGCTGGTGCGACATGTTCACACCGCGGCAACTTTTAGGGCACCTGACGCTGGTGGAGGAACTCAACCGCCTGAAGCCGCAGATCATCGCCGAGCTGGGGGAAGACAGGGGGCGGGCCGTGGTGACGTACCTGCAGTTCGCGATTGATAAGGGGGTCGATTATAATAGTAGGCAAACAAGATGGGAATATACACGCGGTATTATTAAAGGCACATTCGGACGGCACGATTTTTCGCTGAAGTGGACTTACGGCGAGATGATTTTCACCGGCCCGCAGTCCGGCGCTGCATGGGGGCTATCCCAGATACTGGATGCATACAAAGGGATGGCGCAACTTTTGACATCAGGCGATAGTTCGAATTATGAACGGCTTAAAATCCAGTGTGGAACCGCCGCATACATGCCTTCAATTACGGATGCTTCCGTTGACATGATCTGTATGGACCCGCCGTATTACAACAATGTGCAGTACGCAGAACTATCAGACTACTTTTATGTCTGGCAGAAACGAACGCTGAGGGAGTTATACCCGGAGTATTTTTCCCGCAGGTTGACCAATAAACGAGACGAGGCGGTAGCCAACCCTGACCGCGATGGCGGCACCGCGAACGCTAAAGCCGAATACAAACGCATGATGAAGGAGATTTTCTCCGAGTGCCGGCGGGTGTTGCATGACGAAGGCCTTATGACAATGATGTTTACCCATAAGAGTCAAGAAGCGTGGGAAGCACTCACACAGTCTCTCATCGAAAGCAACTGGAACATCACGTCCTCTTTCCCCGTTGAATCGGAAACCCAGCAGGGGATACACACAAAAGGTAATGCATCCGCTATCAGCTCTGTTTTCCTCTCCTGCCGCAAACGCCTCACCGACGCCGCCGAACCCGCTACATGGACCGGCATCGGCGGGACCGGCGTCCAAAAACGCATCCAGGAGGCGGTCAAGCAGGGTCTCGAGGAATTCGCGCAGCTCAAGCTGAATCCCGTGGATGAGATGGTGGCCAGTTACGGCCGCGCCCTGCGGGTGCTGTCCGAGCGCTGGCCGGTGCTGGACGGCGACGAGGAGGTCGGCCCCATGCGGGCCATGAACGAGGCCAGCCGCGTGGTGGCCGAAAACCAGATCAAGAGACTGACCAGCGG
>CAZCVB010000014.1:0-6096 GCA_964501805.1 uncultured Desulfobacteraceae bacterium
GGGGGATCGCGCGGCCCTGGCGGATATCGTATGCCGAATTATCCGGTACGGCGCGCTTCTGCTGGTGGACGAGGCGCATTCCCTGGGCGTGCTCGGCGAGCGGGGCCGCGGGCTCGCGGAAGAGGCCGGGGTCGAGGACGCGGTGGATTTCATCGTGGGGACCTTCAGCAAGAGCCTGGGCGCCATCGGCGGCTACTGCGTGAGCGATCATCCCGAACTGGAACTGATCCGCTGCGCCAGCCGGCCGTATATCTTCACCGCCTCACCGTCTCCTTCCATCATCGCTTCCACCCGCGCGGCCCTCGGGATCCTCCGCACGCGTCCGGAGCTGCGCAGGCGGCTGTGGGAGAATTCCCTGAGGCTGTACCGGGGTCTGACCGACATGGGCTATGCCCTGGGGCCCGAACCCAGCCCCATTGTTTCCGTCCGTATCGGGGACAGTGAGCAGGCGGTGGCCATGTGGACCGGCCTCCTGGAGAGGGGCGTATACGTGAACATGGTGCTGCCGCCGGCGACGCCGGACGGGGGCGCCCTGTTGCGGTGCAGCATGAGCGCCGGGCATACCCCGGAACAGGTGGATGCCATCTGTGCGGCGTTCGCCTCTATTCGCGGGCCTGCCGGCGAGGCCCGGCCGGCGTGACAAGACTTTTGACAGGGGACCCCGGAACCGCCGCCGCCGGGGCCGCCGAGCACCCATCCCCATGCGTCTTCTGATAACCTTTGCCCGGACCTATCCCCTTCACAGCGCCATCGTGCTGGCCGCCCTGCTGTTGGCGGGAGTTGCGGAGGGGTTCGGCCTCACCGCCCTGCTCCCGCTCATCACCACCGTGGCCGGCGGCGGGCCGGGCGGCGGAGGCGGCGGGCCGGCCCGACTGGTCACCCGGGTTCTTTCATGGGCGGGGTTGACCCCCGGTATCGGGGTCCTCCTGGCGGTGATGGTATCGGGGGTCCTCTTGAAGAGCGCGTTCATGCTCCTGGCCAACAAACGGGTCGGCTACACGGTGGCCCACGTGGCCACGGACCTGCGTCTTTCCCTGCTCCGCGCCCTTCTCGGCACCCGGTGGGAATATTACCTGGGCCAGGCGGTCGGCGGTCTTGCCAACGCCTTCGCCACCGAGGCGATGCGGGCGTCCCAGGCCTATCTCTGCGGCGCCAGGATGGTGGCGTTTTTCATCCAGGCCGTTGTTTATGCCGCTGTCGCCTTCCTGGTCTCCTGGAACGCCACGCTCGTCGCCATGGTCGCGGGCGCGGTCCTGCTGTACGGCCTGAACAGCCTTGTCCGGATGGCGGGCCGGGCCGGGGCGCGGCAGACGGAACTCCTGGATTCCGTGCTGGGCCGCCTGACCGACAACCTGCAGTCCATCAAGCCCCTCAAGGCCATGGCGCGGGAGGACCTGGCCGACGCCGTGGTGGAGGCGGATACGCGGCGTCTGAACCGGGCATTGCAGAAGCAGGTCTTCAGCCGGGAGGCCCTCCGGGCCATACAGGAACCCCTGTTCACGGTCTTTCTCGCGGTGGGGCTGTATGTGGGCCTCGTGAAATGGTCCCTGCCCATCGGTTCCGTGATGCTCCTGGTATTCCTGCTGGCGCGGCTTCTGACCCAGCTGGGGAGGGTGCAGAGCCAATACCAGAAGATGGTGACCTTTGAAAGCGCGTACTGGTCGCTGCAGGAGAAAATCCGGGAGGCGGAGCGCGAGCATGAAACGGTGTCCGGGTCCGGGATCCCGGTGTTCAGCCGCTCGCTCCGCCTGGACCAGGTGAGCTTCAGGTACGGGGATACGTGGGTGCTGCGGCATGTGTCTCTTGAATTTCCGGCCGGGCTTTTCACCGCCATCACAGGGGCCTCCGGCGCCGGGAAGACCACCGTGATCGACCTGGTGATGGGCCTCCTGCAGCCCCAGGAGGGGCGGATATGGATCGACGGGACCCGGCTTACGGACCTGGATCCCAGGGCATGGCGCCGGATGATCGGCTATGTGCCTCAGGAGACGCTGCTGCTGCACGATACGGTCATGAGAAACGTGGCGCTCGGGGATCCAGGTCTCGGTGAAAAGGACGTGGAACGGGCGCTCCGCGCGGCCGGCGCATGGGATTTCGTGCGGAATCTTCCGGGGGGCCTTCACGGCACCGTGGGGGAGCGCGGCGGCAGACTCTCCGGCGGGCAGCGGCAGCGCATCGCCATTGCGCGGGCCCTGGTCCACGATCCGGCGTTGCTGATCCTGGACGAGGCCACCAGCGGGCTGGATCCCGTGAGTGAAGAAGGGATCTGCCGCACGCTGCGGGGCCTGCGCGGGAAACTCACGATCCTGGCCATCTCGCACCAGCCCGCCATGGTGGGCGTGGCGGACCGGGTCTACCGGATCCGGGACGGACAGGCCGTCCTGGAGAGGCGTCATCCGGACGCGGATCCCTGAGCGACCGGGAAGGCGCTGCTTAGCGGGGGTCTCTGCTTGACCGGTTGAAACGGCCCTGTTAAATTAAAAAATTGTGCGATAATCGGCCCCGGAACGGGTCCCCTGAGGAAAGGATGACGCCCTGCCGCGGGGTCTTGCGCCATGAAGGATACAGCCGCCAGCTCGTTGTGCGGGGTCCATTTCGCGGACCCGGATCTGCCGCCGTTTCGCCTGCGGGACCTGCTGGCCGAGCGTGTGGCGGCCGTTCCGCCGGGAGGGGCCATCGACTGGGTGACATACTATTTCCGCGACCGGCGCCTGGCCGGGGAACTGGTCCGGGCGCGGCGGCGCGGCGTGAGGGTGCGCGTGACGCTGGAGCGCCGGCCCCGGACGACCCGGGCCAGCGCGGCCGTTATCGGAATGCTGTCCGGCCCGGACGGCCTGGGCCGGGGGCTTCGGCTGGTGTCCCTGCCCGGGATCGTGTGGCGGCCGCATCTCCATGAAAAGCTCTACTGCTTTTCCCACCCCGAGCCGGTGGCCTTTATCGGTTCCTTCAACCCCTCGGGGGACGATCCGGAGGAGGACCCGGCCGTCATCGGAGAAATCGGGGACCAGGACCGGGGATACAATGTGCTGGTGGGGCTGAGGGATCCGGTGCTGGTCGAGACTCTCCTGAGGCACGCGCGGCGGCTCCATCGTGCGAAAGGGATCGGGTTTTACCGGTTCTCCCGTGCCGCGAACCGCGCGGTGGCCGGACGGGACACGGAAATCCATTTCTGGCCGCGGGTGCGGCCGCATCCGGTTGCGCGGTTTCTCTCCCGGCTGGGCGGCGGCGCGCGGATCCGCATTGCCGCATCGCATATCAAGGGGAGGCCGGCGGTGAGGGCGCTGGCGCGTCTTTCGCGGGGCGGCGCGGATGTGGCGGTCCTGGCCGGGCCGAGCCTGCGGCGGGTCCCGGAGAGATCCGGGGAGATGCTGGTCCGGGCCGGCGTCCGGTTTCGGCGCGTCTATCACCCGTCGGGTCTCCCCATGCACGACAAGTTCGTGCTGGCCGAGAAAGAGGGCCGACGCTGGGTGGCGTTCGGGAGTTTCAACTGGACGGCGCGTTCCTTCTGGCTCAACCACGAGATCGGCGCTATCTCCACCAATGAGCGGCTCTTCGACGCCTTTGCCGGACGATGGGACGCCCTGGCCGCCCGGGGCAATGGAAAGGACCTTTCATGAACTTTTCAGGTTCCACACTCATGATCCCGGTGGAAACTCAGGTCCGGGAGATGGACGCCAAGCTCCTCCTCGCCTCTTTTGCGGCGGCGCGCGGATTCCCCGTGGTCATCGGTTCCCGGGCCTTCCTCCACTTCCGGGTTTCCTCGATTCCCAGGGGGGTCTATCTCGCCAAGAGCCTCCGCACCCTCAGCATCCGCATGTTCCACATCCTGCGGAGCCTGGGCCATGAGATCGTCGCGTGGGACGAGGAGGGCCTTTTGCGGGAACCCGATCCCGAGTACTACCGGTGGCGCCTGTCACCGGTCACCATGGGGCAGGTGTCCCACCTGATGGCGTGGGGACCGGACGACGCGCGCACGTTCCGGGAGTATCCCGGGTACGGCGGCGCGCCCATCCACGTTACCGGGAATCCCAGGATCGACCTGATGCGGCCCGAACTCCGTGAATTCTACCGTCCCGAGGTGGATGCCATTCGCGGGCGGTACGGGGATTTCGTGCTGGTAAACACCAACTTCAGCAAGGTGAACCACTTTTATCCGGAACTGAGCGAACTCAAAAGGGCCGTGGCCGCCGCGGATACGGGAACGGCGAACCCGTTCGACGTGGGAAAGGGGCGGCACAAGCTGGCGATCTTCGCCCGTTTCCAGGAGATGCTGCCGCGGCTGTGCGAGGCCGTGGGCGACTGCACCGTGGTGGTCCGGCCCCATCCGGCCGAAAATCCGGGCCCGTGGCACGCCATCGCGGCCCGTTGCAAAAATCTCCAGGTGGCCAACGACGGCAATGTCCTTCCGTGGCTCATGGCGTCGCGGACGCTGATCGCCAACGGGTGCACCACCCAGGTGGAGGCGGCGGTGCTCGGGACCCCGGCCGTCAGCTACCAGCCGGTGGTATCGAAGGAATTCGATTTCGAACTGCCCGACGCGGTGAGCCGGCAGGCCTTTTCCCTGGATGAACTGTGCGATACGGTCCGCGCCGTTGTGGACGGAAAACTGGGCCCCCTGGATAGCGAGCGGAGCCGCGAGGTCCTGGAGCGGCACATCGCGGCCCTGGAGGGCCCCCTGGCGGCGGAGCGCATGGTCCGGGTGCTGGAGGAGGGCGGATACCGCACCGGACGCCCTCCCGCCGCGCCCGCCGGCGATTTTGTCCGGGCATGGCTTCACAATCACCTGCGGACGGCGGTGAAGCACGTGAACATGCGGCGGCCGGGCCACCGGAACAACCTGGCCTACCATGCCCACCGGTTTCCCGACATCTCCGTGAGCGAGATCCAGGGAAAAATCGCGCGCATGGGACGCCTGCTCAACCGTTTTGACGGCATCCGGGTCACACGGATGTCAAGGTATCTTTTCAGAATTACCGCATAGGAGAAAGAATCGTGTACAGCGTAAAAATTTACGGCGCAGGTTCCATTGGAAACCACCTGGCCCACGCCTGCCGGAGCAGGGGATGGCGGGTGATGATGTGCGATACCGATCCTCTGGCGCTGGAGCGGACGCGCGACGATATCTATCCCTCCCGCTACGGGCGGTGGGACCCGGAGATCCGCCTTTCCGGACCCGACGCGGTCCGGGACGAGGCGGCCGACGTGGTGATCATCGGTACCCCGCCGGACAGCCACATGGCCCTGGCGGCGGAGGTACTGGAAAACCGTCCGCCCAGGGTGCTGCTGGTGGAAAAGCCGATGTGCCCGCCTTCGCTGGAAGGCGTCCAGAAGGTCGTCGACCTGCAGAAGGCCACCGGGACATTCGTCGCGATCGGTTACAACCATACCCTGACGGAGAATACCCGGCGCGCGGCGCTGGTCCTCAAGGAGAAGGGGATCGGCGATCCCGTCACCATCAGCGCCTGGTTCCGGGAACACTGGGGCGGTATCTTTGCGGCCCATCCCTGGCTGAAGGGTCCGGGAGACACGTACCTCGGGTTTTCCGGCCGCGGGGGCGGCGCCGGCGGGGAACACTCGCACGCCATCAACATCTGGCAGCATTTTTCCCACCTGGTGGGCGCGGGACGGATCGTCGAGGTATCGGCCACCATGGACATGGTGACCGGGGAGGCCGTGGCGTATGACCGGGTGTGCCTGATGTCCGTCCGGACCGAGACCGGGCTGGTGGGGCACATCGCCCAGGACGTGGTGACGGATCCGCCGCAGAAGGCGGCCCGCATCCAGGGGAGCAGGGGATTCCTTGAATGGATCGTCAATCTGGACGGCGATCACGACGCGGTGCGCTACCGCGACGCGGATGGCCGGGAGGGAGAGGAGATCATTCACAAGACCCGTCCGGACGACTTCAAGGGAGAGATCGATCTGGTGGAGGAGATCCTGAACGGGGCCGATCCGTCGGAGGCACCCATATCTCTGGAACGGGGCCTGGAGACCATGCGGGTGATCGCCGCGGCCCATCTCTCCCACCGGAAGGGGCGGCGCGTCAGGATCCATTACGACCGGGGCCTCGGCACCGGGTTCCTGGAATAGCCGTTT
>CAZCVB010000014.1:6196-20307 GCA_964501805.1 uncultured Desulfobacteraceae bacterium
GCCGTGCCCGGGAGACCGGCCGCCCGCCACGTAAAAACAAAGCGAGGTGAATGACCATGCACGATTTTGATTTCAACGGCCTGTTTACGTTCGACCTGGCCAACAATCACCAGGGGGACCTGGATCATGCGCTCAACATCATCGAGGCCCTGGGCGGCGTGACCCGGAAGGCCGGGATCCGCGGTGCGCTTAAATTCCAGTTCAGGCACCTGGATACCTTTATCCACCCGGACTACAAGGACCGAAAGGACGTCAGGCATATCCCGAGATTCATGGAGACGGCCCTTTCAAAGGAGCAGTACGAAACCCTGACGGACGCGGTCATGCAAAACGGCATGCTGACCATGTGCACGCCCTTTGACGAGGAATCCGTGGACATGATTCTCGATCTGGACATCGGGATCATCAAGGTGGCCAGCTGCTCCGCCGGGGACCGGCCCCTCCTGGAACGGATCAGCCAGGTGAACCGGCCCGTGGTGGTGTCCACCGCCGGGCTGAGCATGAGCAAGATCGACCGGATCGTCAGCTTTTTCGAAACGAAAAACATGCATTTCGCCCTCATGCACTGCGTGGCCCTCTATCCCACTCCCAACGACAGGCTCGCGTTGAACCAGATCGACGTGTTGAAAGAGCGCTTCCCGAACGTGCCCATCGGTTTTTCCACCCATGAGGATCCCGACAATACCACGGCCATCCAGATCGCCTATGGAAAGGGGGCCCGGCTGTTCGAGCGGCACGTGGGAATGGAGACGGAGAAACACAAGCTGAACCGCTATTCCTCCGGCCCAGAGCAGATCGCGAGGTGGATCGAGGCGTACCAGGAGGCGGTGGCGGCCTGCGGCGGAGAGCACCGCAGCCCCGCGTCCCCGGAGGAGATCGCCTCCCTCCGCTCCCTCATGCGGGGCGTGTTCGCGGCGGGGGAGATCCGGAAAGGGGATAAGCTCTCGAGGGACAGGGTATTCTTCGCCATGCCCCTGCACGACGGCCAGCTCACCAGCGGGGAATGGTTCGAGGGGATCGCCGCCGACAGGGACTACGCCCCCAACGAGGCCATCAGCGAGACCGTGGCCAACCTGGCGCCGCCCCCGGAAGAGATCATCTACCGGATCATGCTCCAGGTGAAGGGCATGCTCCACAAGGCGCGGATCCAGATCGGCAGGGAAAGCTCCATCGAGCTGTCCCACCACTACGGGCTTGAGCGGTTCCGGGAGTTCGGCGCGGTCATCATGAACTGCATCAACCGGGAGTATTGCAAAAAGCTGATCATCCAGCTCCCCCGGCAGAAGCACCCGTATCATTTCCACAGGAAGAAGGAAGAGACCTTCCAGCTGCTGTACGGGGACCTGGAAGTGGAAGTGGACGGGAAGAGGATCAGGCCCCGGGTGGGGGACGCCATCCTGGTGAAGCCGGGCCAGTGGCACAAGTTCCATACCCTTGACGGCGCGATTTTCGAGGAAGTGAGCACCACGCACTTTAATGATGATTCCTTTTACGAGGATGAGCGGATCGCGAGGATTCCCAGGAAGGCGAGAAAGACCCTCATTCCCAACTGGAACGCCATTTAGGGCGAAAAGGCCCGGACATCCCATGGGAATACACGTCATTGTCTTTGATTTCGACGGCACGCTCATCGAATCGAACCGGCTGAAATACGATGCCTACTTCAGCCTGTTCCCCGCCGACGACCGGCATGCCGCCGTCATCCGGTCCGTGCTCTCCCGGGCCTTCGAGCAGAGCCGTTACCTGGTCCTGGAAGAGATCCTCCGGGCGCTGGGGGGCCGTGGAGGTTCCCCGGCGGACGAGGTGGAAAGGCTGGCCCGCCGCTACAACGAAATCGTCGTGGCCGGGGCCAAGACCTGCCCGGAAAAGGCCGGCGCGGAAGCGGCGCTCAAAAGGCTTTCGCCGCTATACGGGCTGTACGTCAGTTCCACCACGCCGGAGCCCGCCCTGCGGGAGATCGTGAGGTACCGGAAATGGGACGGTTATTTTCGCCGGGTGTTCGGGTTCCCCCGTAAAAAACCGGATACCCTCCGGGAGATCATGCAAAGGGAAAACGCGGCGTCCGGACAGGTGCTCGTCGTCGGCGACGGGGAGTCCGACCGCAGATCGGCCATGGAAAACAGGTGCCCCTTCGTCCACGTGGCGCCGGGATTTCGTTTCGCGGACCTGGCGCGCGCCCTGGAGAACGGGGGATGGGAAACAGGGGACCATGTGGTCCCGGCGGGCGGTGCGGGGCGCGGTCGGGACCTCACGTTCTCGGGATCATCGGGGGATGGCAGTGCTTGAGGACAGGACCATACTGGTGGTGGTGCCGGCGCGCGGCGGCAGCAAGGGAGTAAAGCTCAAAAACATCGGCGAACTGAACGGGGTCCCTCTCGTGGCCCTGGCGGGGCGCGTGGTGCGGCGCCTGTCGTGGGTGGACCGGGCGGTGGTTTCCACGGACCACGAGAGGATCGCGGAGATCGCGAGGGAGAGCGGCCTGGACGTCCCTTTCATGCGGCCGGCGGAACTCTCAGGGGACTTTGTGGCCGACTGGGACGTCCTTCATCACGCCCTGCTGGAATGCGAGCGGATCGACGGCCGGCGCTATGACGTGGTGGTGATGCTCCAGCCCACGTCCCCCCTGCGCCGGGCGGAACACGTGACCGCGACCGTGGAGAAGCTCCTGAAGGGGGGATACGACGCCGTGTGGACGGTCAGCGAGACGGACTCCAAGGCGCACCCGCTCAAACAGCTCGTCATCCGAGACGACATCCTCGACTACTACGACCCCGCGGGCGCGCAGATCATCGCACGGCAGCAGTTGACGCCGGTCTACCACCGGAACGGCGTGGCATACGCCATGACCCGGGACTGTATTGTCCGCAAGAAGAGCATCAAGGGGGACAACACCTCTTTTGTCCTGGTCGAGGGACCGGTGGCGAACATCGATACCGAGTTCGATTTCAGGCTTGCCGAATTCATCCTCCACATGTCGGAGGGCGCGGGCGGGAAGACCGTGCCGGAAAACACCCCTTCCCGGAAATAGCGCGCTTTCCCGGCGCGGCATGAACCCCATGAACGAACCAAAGGCCCATCTCATCATACCGGTTGAAAACCAGGTGCGCGAACTGGACGCCAAGCTCCTGCTGGCGTGCGTGGCCGCGGACCGGGGATTCAGCGCCGTGATCGGCTCCCGGCTGGAAGTGGATTTCCGGATCGCCTCGTTTCCGGAGAGTTTTTACCTTTCCAAGAGCATGACGGCCCGGAGCGTCAGGATGTTCCGCATCATGGAGAGACTCGGCCACGTGGTGGCCGCGTGGGACGAGGAGGCCCTGGTGCACCCGCCTCCCGATGCCTATTACTCCCGGAGGCTTTCTCCCGTCGCCATCCGTTACGTGTCCCTTCTTTTTTCGTGGGGCCGGGACAACACGCGCCTGTGGCGCGGATATCCTCATCTGCCGGGGGACGTGCCCATCCATGTCACCGGGAATCCCCGGGGCGACATGCTCCGGCCGGAAATGCTCGGATATTTTTCAAAGGAGGCGGACGCGCTCAGGGACGCCTACGGGGATTTCCTGCTGATCAACACCAATTTCAGCAATGTGAACGCCTTTTACCCGGGACAGAACCTGTTCCTTCCCGGGACAAGACCCGGGGAGCCGGAGAGGTTCGGGCGAGGCGCCCTGGGCATGAGCCGGGCGTTTGCCGAAGGTCTGCGGGACCACAAGCAGGCGGTGTTCGAATCCTTCAAGGAGGTCATCCCGGCCCTGGAGGCGGCCTTCCCGCGGCTGCGGATCGTTGTCCGTCCGCACCCGGTGGAGAACCCGGAGGTGTACCACCGTATCGCCTCCCGGTGCCGGCGGGTGGCGGTGCTCAACCGGGGAAACGTGGTGCCCTGGCTCATGGCGGCGCGGGCGGTGGTGCACAACGGCTGCACCACGGGGATAGAGGCCTATATCATGGGCGTCCCGGCCGTGTCCTACCAGGCGGCGGGCCTCAGGGAATACGACAACGGGTTTTACCGCTTGCCCAACGCCCTCAGCCACCAGTGCTTCGATTTCGACGAGCTGGCGGAAACATTGAAAAAAATCGTTTCCGGGGAGCTGGGCGCGGCCGGCGGGGAAGCGCGCCGGGCCCTCATGGACCGCTACCTGGCGGCGCGGGAGGGCCCCCTGGCCTGCCGGCGGATCGTGGACGTGATCGAGGCGATCGTGGACGGCGGGGGCGGGCCGGAAAGGACGGCCCTGAAAAACAGGCTCATCGGCCGCGGCCTGGCGGCCAGGCGCCGGGGGGTGAAGTGGTGCCGTTCGTTCCTGCCGGGATCGAAATACCGGCCCGAGTTCCAGCGCCACCGGTATCCCGGGATCTCCCTCAGCGCGTTACGGGAGCGGATATCCCGGTTCCGGGAATTATCGGGGATGGATGCGGAGATCGTCGCCGACCCGCTCCCCGGGGGGATCTACCGGATCCACCGGCCCTGAGGCCGGACCGCCGACCGGGAGACACGGGCGCCCGTCCCGGGGCCTATGCCGCGGCGCACCGTTGTTGATAACTTTCCAGCATCTCCTTGAGCCATCCGGGCACCGCCACCTTCTCGAACCGGTCCATGTCCATGCCGACGGTGACGTTGTGGCCCTCCGCCACCACCGTGTCGGTCCCGTCCGCCCGGTAGACGATGTATCCCCAGGTAATGGATGTCCGGCCGATGTTGCGGACCAGCACCGCCACGTCGATATGGTCGCCGAACCGGAGGCGTTTCCGGAAGTCCGCCTCCAGGTGGACCGTCGGGAACGCCAGGCGATGCCGCTGGAGTACCGTGGCATATTCCATGCCCAGCTCTTCGGCGAAGAATTCCTCGAGGGCGACGTGAAAATAGTGCACAAACCGGGGATAATAGACGATCCCCGCGTGGTCGATGTCTCCAAAACATACCTTCAGCCGGGCACGAAAGACCATGGATGAATCCTCCTTGGTGGTTTTCCGCGGGCGTTTCCGAAAAGACCGGGAGTCCGCGGCGATATGGTACCCTAATAGAGAAAATCCCGCCGCCTGTCAACCGTGCCGCCCCTCCCGCGTCGTTTCCCGGGCCTTTGCGCATTGACGATCCGGGCCGCCCTCTTTATATTGGCGCCATGACCGGTTTCGCGGATGCCATACAGGAGATCCTGGGACCCCGGGGCGCGCTGGCCCGCCGCTTCGAAGGCTTCGAGTTCAGGGACGCCCAGACACGGATGGCCCTTCTCGTCGGGGAGGCCATTTTGAAGGAAACCCCCGTGATGGTGGAGGCGGGGACAGGCACCGGGAAGACCTTCGGGTACCTGGTGCCGCTGGTCCTGAGCGGGAAAAAGGCCGTGGTTTCCACCGGGACCCGGAACCTCCAGGAACAGATCTTTCACAAGGACATCCCGCGCCTCAGGGACGCCACCGGTCTCAGGATAGACGCCATGATCATGAAGGGGCGCAGGAATTATCTCTGCCTCCACCGGTATCGCCAGTCCCTTTCACAGGCCTCCCTGAGCGGCATGGACCCCTCGGAAGTGAGGGAAAAACTGGCGGCCTGGATTGAAAAAACGGCGTTCGGGGACCGGGCCGAACTCCCGTGGCTGGCCGACGACGACGTCCTGTGGGACGGGCTTTCCGCCACCGCCGAGCAGTGCCTGGGCGCGGAATGCCCGTTCCTGGAGGACTGCTTTCTGACGAAACTGCGCGCCAGGGCGAGCCGCTCCCGGATCATCATCGTCAATCATTATCTCTTCTTTGCCGACATGAAGGTGAGGGAAGGCGGGTTCGGAGAGGTCATCCCCCGGTTCCAGGTGGCCGTGTTCGACGAGGCCCACGCCATTGAAGAGATCGCCACCGCCTACCTCGGGGAGACCCTGAGCACGGCGCAGTTGATGGACCTGGCGTCCGATATTGAAAAGGAGATCCGGGGAATCCGGAAAATGGACGCGGCCGGGCTCAAGGGACACCTGTCGACCCTGAAGGCCGCGGTGGAACGTCTCCGGCATTCCCTTGACGGCCGGGCGGACAGGGGCACGGTGGACGACGAGACCCTCGGGAACATCTCCCGGGGGCCCGCCCGCGATGTCCGGCGCGGCCTGGGCCGCGTGGCGGAGGCGGCGGAATCCGGCGGCCCGGATCACCCGGCCCTGCGCGCGGCGGCGCTCCGGGCCGACCAGATGAAGCAACAGCTGGAGCGGATCCTGGAAAAAAGGGACGGGGACTGGCTGAACTGGTACGAACGGCGGAAGAGGAGCCTGGTGTTCCATGCCTCTCCCCTCGATATTTCCGGCCCCATGAACGAACTCCTGTACCGGAGGGCGGAGACGGTGATCCTGACATCCGCCACCCTCTCGACCAACGGGAGTTTCGATTATCTCCGGGGGCGCCTGGGCATCTCCCGCGGTCTCGAGGGGATCTATCCCTCCCATTTCGATTTCAGGACCCAGGCCCTCATGTATATCCCCGGGGATCTCCCGCCGCCCGGCGCGCCGGATTTCGCCGCGGCCGCGGCCGAAAGGATCCTGGAGATCCTCGCCCTGTCCTCGGGCCGGGCCCTGGTGCTTTTCACCAGCTACCACAACCTGAACATGGTTCATCACCTGGTTGAGGGAAGGACCCCCTTCACGGTGTACCGGCAGGGAGACGCCCCCCGTTCGGTCCTGCTGGATGCGTTCAGGCGGGACGTCCACTCGGTGCTCCTGGCAACGGGGTCTTTCTGGCAGGGGGTGGACGTCCCGGGGGAGGCCCTGAGCTGCCTGGTCATCGACAAGCTCCCCTTTGATTCACCCGGAGAACCGCTCGTGGCGGCGCGGATCGAGGCCATCCGCCGGGGGGGAGGGAATCCTTTCATGGAATACCAGCTCCCCTCGGCCATCATATCCCTGAAGCAGGGGCTGGGCCGGCTGATCCGGAAAGGGTCGGACCGGGGGGTCCTGTCGGTCCTGGACAAGCGGATCCTGACCAGCCGTTACGGACGGTTTTTTCTTGAAAGCCTGCCCGACATCCCGGTGACCCGCGATCTCGGGGATATCGGGAAGTTCTTTGGGCGGGAAAAGGAGCGGAACAATGCCGGAAAACTGGAAGATCCTCTCCACACGGAGGGATGACGGATACCGCGTTTTCAGTATCCGGACCGACCGGGCCGTGTCGCCCCGCACCGGCGCGGCCCATGATTTTTTTATCCTGGAATCCGCGTCCTGGGTCAATGTCATCCCCGTCACGCCGAAGGGCGACGTGATCCTGGTGCGGCAGTACCGTCACGGGATCCGGCGCGTCACGCTGGAGATCCCGGGCGGCCTCGTGGATCCCGGAGACACGCCGGAGACCGCGGCGGAAAGGGAACTGCGGGAAGAAACCGGGTACCGCGCCTCCGGGATCGTCGCGCTCGGCAGCGTCCATCCCAACCCCGCGATCCAGAACAACCGGTGCTACACCTTCCTGGCAGAAGACGTGTTCCCGGACGGGGATCCGGAACCGGACGACAGGGAGGACATCGATGTGGTCGTCCGTCCCCTGGCGGATATCCCCCGCCTGATCCGGGACGGCGAGATTACGCATTCCCTGGTGCTGGCCGCCTTTTACCGGTTCTTCATGGAATACCGGACCGGTATTCATGCGCCGCTTGTGTAATCCCGCCCGGCGTGGTATGGGACGGGGCGCTCTTTCTTTCTTGTGAAATTCAGGGTTTTGTGGCACAAAACGGGCGGGACAGGATGAATGACCGGAATCGGGATGTGGTCCGAGCCGTTCCGGCGGAGGAGGTTGTCTGAGTATGTTGTTGAGCATGATGAGAAAACAGGCCAAGTCATGGCTGATAAAATTCCTGATCGGGATCATCTCCCTGGTCTTCGTCTTTTATTTCGGTTACTCCTTTCATTCCAGGAAGGCGCTGAAGGTGGCCTATGTCAACGGCGAGCTGATCAGCACGGCGGAGTACCGGAAGGCCTACGGCGAGCTGCTCGATGGGCTCCGGCGGCAGTACAAAAACGTCTGGAACGACAACCTGATCCGGGTGTTCGATCTCAAGAACCGCGCCCTCCAGGGTCTGATCGAGCAGAAACTGATCAGCAGCGAGGCGAAGCGGCTGGGCCTGGAGGTCACCAAGGGCGAGATCCAGCAGGCCATCATGGCCTACCCGGCGTTCCAGGTGCAGGGACGATTCAGCATGCGGCGCTACCAGGCCCTGCTCAGCAACAACCGGATGAAGCCGGAGGACTTCGAGGCCGGGATGGGCCTGCAGTTGATGGAGGAAAAAGTCAAGCAGTTCCTTTTCGCCTTCATGGAGGTGACGGACCGGGAGGTGCTGGATCACTACACCTATGCCAACGAGGAGGTCAATATCCGTTTCATCCGTTTCAGGCCCGAAACCTACCGTCCGGCGATCCATCCGGACGCGGCCGCGGTAAAGGCCTTTTTCGAAAAGCACCGGGAGCAATACCGGGTCCCGGAAAAGGTGAAGGTCGCCTATCTCGAGATCGACCCGAAGGATTTCAGGGACCGGGTGAAGATCGATGAGCGGGACATGGAGAGCTATTATGAAGATCACCTGTCGGAATTTTCGGAACCCCGGAAGGTACGCGCCCGGCACATCCTGTTCAAGCTGGCAGAAGACGCCGGAAAGAAAAAGGAAAAAACGGTCCTCGCCCTTGCGGAAAAGGTGCTGAAGGCGGCGCGGTCGGGAGAGGATTTCGCGGCCCTGGCCGAAAAGTATTCCGAGGATGCCGCCACCAGGGGGAAGGGGGGCGACCTGGGCTATTTCGGCGAGGGGCAGATGGTGAAGGCCTTCGGAGATGCTGCTTTCAATCTGAAAAAGGGGGAGATCAGCGACCTGGTGCGCACCCGTTTCGGGTACCATATCATAAAGGTGGAGGACATCCGGCCCGCGGGGACGAAATCGCTCAAAGAGGTGCGGGACCGGGTGGAAGACGCGCTCCTTTCCGCCGGGAGCGCGGACCTGGCCCAGGAAAAGGGCCTGTCCCTCCTGGATCAGATGCCCTATGACGCCGATCTTGCCGCGTACGGGGCGGCGCACGGGTTCAAGGTGAAATATACCGGTTATTTTTCCGAGGACGCGCCCATCGCCGGCCTCGGGGGGGATCGAAATCTCCGGACCTCCCTTTTTTCCCTGGAAAAAAAGGAATCGAGCGACCTGATCGAGCTGAACGGCCGGTTCTACCTGTTCCAGGTGGTGGACCGGCAACCGTCCCACCTGCCGAAGCTCAAGGAAGTCGAGGCCGCCGTGAGGGACGCCCTGGTCAGTGAACTTTCGGTGACCAGGGCCAAAAAGGATGCGGAGGCCTACCTGGCCGAACTGAGAAAGGGGAGGCCATGGGACGGACTGGCAAAGGAGAAACGGATGACCCCGGAGGAGACCGGATTTTTCAGCCGCCGGGGGCCTACGCCCAAGATGGGTAACGTGCCGGGATTGAAGGATGCGGTATTCCGGCTCAACAAGGACAATCCCTACCCGGACCGGATCTTTGAAAACGACCGGGGGGCCTTCGTCGTCCGGTGGGAAGGGCGCAAGGGGATCGACCGGTCAAAGTACGAGAAAGAAAAGGAGCAGTACCGGGTATCCCTCATGCAGGCCAAGCACCAGGTCGCCTTCCGGGACTGGATCGAAGGGCTGAAGAAACGCGCCCGCATTGAAATCGTGACCCCGGTGGACGCCGTCATATAACCCGGGAGGGACATTTTCCCCGATGATTCGAGGCGGCCCCGAAGGGGACCGCCTTTTTCGTCCTCCCTACCGGCCGAGGAGTTTTTCCGCCGCCTCCGTCAGGAGGGATTTGAACCGGTCCAGGGACAGGGGGTAGCCCTGGATGGGGATGGACATCCAGTCGGAATATTCCAGGAATTCTTCGGGCTTCTCCGCCATGTACCGATCCACGTACCCGATTCCGTCCAGGACGACGGCCCCGCCGGTATGCCGGGGGAAATTTTCATTGGCAAGTCCCCGGTCCCACCCCTTGAACACGTGATGGCGGAATTTGATCCACCCCGGCGTCATCCACCAGACCTTTTCTCCTCCCGCCACCTCCTGTGCGATCCGTTCCCTCTCGGCCGCATCGGCCAGCATGTCCATGCAGTGGGTGGCCTCGATCCTCGACACGTCCGGACCCTGTTCTTCAATGATATCCCGCATGGTGCGGGTCGGTTCCTCCGCGTTCACGTAACAGAACTTCCCGCCGTATACCACCAGGACCCGGCCCGCCTTTTGTCGGGCCTTTTGGATGCGGTCCACGAGCTGCCGCTCCAGCTCGTGGATGTCCTCGTGAAGGCCCGGCGTGGTGAAAAACAGGTGCGGCGTATCCAGGAACCCGGTCTTTTTCAGGTGGTTCAGCTCCAGGCTCAGGGTGCCGCAGGATACCACCGCGATTTCTGAAAACGAAATATCATTCATCCGATGACCTCCCGGTTTTGCGGGGACGGGTCCCCGCCGGTTTTTCCCGTGGACGCAGGGAGACCGCGCCCCGCGGACACCCGGAAACGCAGATGCCGCAGCCGAGGCAGCGCGCCGGGTCCACCTGCGCTGTTTTATGAACCGTTATGGCGCGGCCCGGACAGTTTTCCTCGCAGAGACCGCACCCGGCGCACTCTTTTTCATCCACCACGGCCACCGAAACCCGGGGCCGCGGCGCATCCTGTTCCAGGGCGTTGAGGCGCTGCTCCAGCAGCCGGAGCCGGGCCGCGACGCTTTGGACGTCGTTTTGCAGCCGCCGGCGTTCCGCCGACACGGCGGCCGAGGGTCCTCCTGTCCGCGTCCGTCCCCGGGGCGCGGGTCTGATGCGCCGTCTCCGGCCCTGTCCGGCCGCCATCTCAATACTCCAGCGCGAGCCGGTACCCGGCCCGGGTGGCGCGGTAGATGTCGCCCACCTCCCCAGCGTCCCCGATAATTTCCACGCGGGGGACCCGGCTTCGGATCCTTTCATCCGGCCCGGGCGCGCTGAGCGTTCCGGAGGCCAGGATCACCGTATCGAAAGGAGGCAGGACGATGCGAGCCCCGTCCTGTTCCATCTCCACGCGGTCCGGGGCAAAGGCCTTTACGGTCGTGTGCGGCATGAGCGTGACGTTTTTCATTTTTTCGATCCGTTTCATGGCGAGTTTCAGGGTGATCGCTTCCATCCCGCTCCCCAGGGGATCCGTCCGTTTCGTGGCCACCACCTCGTACCCCCGCCGGCCCAGGTCTTCCGCCGCTTCCAGCCCGGCCCTTCCCGCCCCGATCACCAGGACACGGGATCCCTTTACCGCCGTTTCCCCGGAGAAATATGCCAGGGACGTGAGCGTGTTCTGGTCTTCGAGCCCGGGGATCTCGGGGATGTTCTGGACCGCGCCCGTGTGATTCAGGTGGAGGCAGACGGCCCGGCCCTGACCATGAACGACGTCCGTGATTTTCGCGAGTTCCTTTTTTGCGCCTTTAAGGTGAACGCAGAGCTGCCTGGGATGTTCCTTCCCTTCCGATGTTACGGAGACCGGCTCCAGGATCACAAGCCCGGGCCCGTTTTTCGCAATCCGGCGGTAAAAATCGAGTTGACGGTCGGTGACCGTTCCATCGGGATTCCCGTAGGCAAGTTTTATGGGTGGAAAAACGAAACGGTTCGCAAGTTTCAGGGCCCCGGTGGTGACGCTTTCAAACATCTTTTCCATGGTCCTTTCTCCTCCGTACCGTTAAATTTATGGCGGGACCATTCTCTCATATCCCATTAGATCAATATTCGTGCCGCCAAGGGGCCCGGGTCGGACGCTTCCGGGGAATGCCGCCGAAAAGGCCCGGGAAGCCGGGACGGCCGCGGAGTGGATAAAAAAACGGGATCCCGTCCTTACCGGTAACGCCCCGGGTGCAATGCGTTACTTTTCCGCATGATAACGTTACAAAACGTTACTGTAACGGTTTTGACAGGTCCAAACCCGGTGAAATACCGCCGCCCGGTTTTCAGCGCCTCTCTGCGCTTAACGGGAATGTCTGGCGGCGCAGGACCGGCATGTCCTCTAACGGAGGGGGGTTCCGGGGCTGAGGAGGGGGTGGGATCGATCCCCTGGGAAAATTTCCCGGGGATCGATCCCACCTCAGGAGGGGGGTATAACAGGAGGAGATGCCGAGTGCCTCTCCTGGTATGATGAAACATGCAGGATGTGTGCCGGTTTCCAGCGGCCGATTCCGGGGGCGCGGCGGTTTTTTTCAGGTGGGCGGAGACCCTTGATCACGGAAAATGGACCGGAAATCCGTTACCGCCGCATGTCGGAACCCTGCGCTAATCCAGGATTTTTTTCAGGGCCTCGGTCAGATCGGATTCCGACTGAAGTCCGATAAACCGTTGAATTTCCTTGCCGTTTTTGAAGATAACCAGTGTGGGGATGCTGTGGATGCCGAAGTCCCGGGCCACGTCCCGGCTCCTGTCGATATTCATGGAGGCGATGGTCGCCTTTCCGTGAAACCGCTCAGCGAGCCGGCGGACGATCGGTTCCTGCAGCCGGCAGGGGGCGCACCACGGCGCGTTGAAATCGACCAGGGTGATCCCCTTCAGGATGGCCGATTGCAGGGCCCCGCCCGATGCGATCTCTTCTATCCCCAATCTTTCCTCCTGGCCGGTGAAAACAGCCGGTCCCTTTTATCGCCGGTGTTCCGCCTTGTATGGATTCAACAAACGTGCCGTTTGCGCCCGTTTTTTCTTCTGCAGAAAAGCGGGTAACGAAAGACATGGGTAACGCACCGGAAATAAAATAAAAATAAAAACACGCATCCCGTGGCGGAAAGGCGGATGAAATGCCTTGACACGGCGGGGTAACGTTACTTATCCTGCGTAACGGGAACGCGTGACCAAGAAGGGAACGGCTTTCAAAGAGGCGGAGAACATGGAAGACGCGGTGAAAAACGAACTGGAACCCGGTTTTTCCAGCCTGCTGCTGGAGTCGATGGCGGACGGGGTCTTCACGCTGGACAAACGGGGGATCATCTCGACGTGGAATCCCGCCATGGAGCGGATTACCGGATATGCCGCAGCAGAGGCCATCGGCCGCCCATGCACACTGCTCAATTTTACCCGGTGTTTTTCCAGGAGCTGTCCCACGGGAATCGATGAATGCGGCATCTACGAGCAGGGCCGCCTGGACGGCCGCGAGTGTCTCCTGCGCCACAAGAACGGAAAGGATATCCCCGTGCTGAAAAGCGCGCGCCTGGTGAGGGACAAGAACGGCGGCATAAAGGGCGTGGTGGAGACGGTCACCGATCTTACGGAGCTGGAAAGGGCCCGGAGACAGGCGGAGGAGGCCAACCGGCGGCTGGGCGAACTTCACCGGCTGGACAACATTATCGGCAAGAGTCACGGCATGCAGCAGGTCTTTTCGGCCATCCGTGCGGCCGCGGCCAGCGAGGCCACCATTCTTCTCCAGGGGGAGAGCGGGACGGGAAAAGAGCTGGTGGCCGGGGCGATCCATCACAACGGAATCCGGAGCGAGATGCCGCTGGTCATCGTGAATTGCAGTGCGCTCTCGGAATCGCTGCTGGAGAGCGAGCTGTTCGGCCACGTGAAGGGGGCCTTCACCGGGGCCGTCCGGGACCGGATGGGACGGTTCGAGGAGGCCGACGGGGGGACCATTTTTTTGGATGAGATCGGGGACATCAGCCCGTTTATCCAGGTGAAGCTTCTCCGGGTGCTCCAGGAGCGGGAGGTGGAACGGGTCGGTGAATCGAAAAAGCGAAAAATCGATATCCGGATCATCGCGGCCACCAACCGGGATCTGGCCGGCCTGGTGAAGAGCGGGCATTTCCGGGAAGACCTCTATTACCGCCTGAAGGTGTATCCGATCATGATTCCGCCCCTGCGGGAACGGAAAGATGATATTCCTCTCCTGGTCAGCCATTTCATCAGGCTTCAGAACAGGAAAACCGGCAAGCGGGTGGTGGGGGTGACGCAGTCCTCCATGCGGATCTTCATGGACTATCCCTGGCCGGGGAACGTGCGCGAGCTGGAAAACGCCATCGAGCACGCCTTTGTCCTGTGCTCCGGCCGGCATATCGATGTGTTCGACCTTCCGGTGGAGATCCGGCAACTGGCCTACCGGCCGGTCACCGCGGAGGCCTTTTCCGGGACCGTATCCCGGCTGGCGTTCCGGGAAAAACTCTCCCG
>CAZCVB010000015.1:0-18858 GCA_964501805.1 uncultured Desulfobacteraceae bacterium
AGGGGGTTCACGGGCGTGCCTGGAAAGTACGCCGCAACGGCAAAAACCGAAGCGCAACGCCGCAGATTCGAGGAAAACACCCGTCAAAGATTGGACTTTTACGAAGCCGTCAGGTATGGATTGGCACAGACCGTAAGGAAGGCACCCCCTGAAACGGAGGTCCGGAAAATGGATTTCAAGCTAATGCTCACGACATTTGGAATGATATTTCTCGCCGAGCTGGGGGACAAGACACAACTGGCGACCCTCACCTTTTCGGCCGGGAGCGATTCGCGGCTGTCGGTATTCCTCGGCTCGGCCGGGGCCCTCGTGCTGACCTCCCTCCTGGCCGTTCTGTTCGGTTCTTTCATCAGCCGCCTTGTTCCGCCGCACCACATCCGGATCGGCGCAGGGGTGATGTTCATTTTTCTGGGGGCCTGGATGCTGGTCTTCTCCGGAGGGAAATAACCCTTCTTTCGGGAGGCAACCGCCTGTCCCGTCAGGAGAAAACGGGATCGAACGGGACCGCGCGGGAAGCGGCAGGGCCACGGCGGCATCCGCCGGGCGGACCCGGACCCCGGTGAACCGGAAGTGCCTTTTCCGGCGGGAGACGTTGGTTGGAAAAAATTCGGGGTTTCATCGCGTTTCAGATGGCGCTGTGGTCCTCTTCCCCGGTCCGGATCCGGACCGCCTTTTCCACGGAAAGGACAAACACTTTCCCGTCCCCGATCTGGCCGGTCCGGGCGTGTTCCATGATGGTCTCGATCACCCGGGGGACCATGTCGGAAGGCACCACCACCTCGATCTTGATCTTGGGCAGAAAATCGACCATGTACTCCGCACCCCGGTAGATTTCCTTGTGGCCTTTCTGACGTCCGAAGCCCTTTACCTCCGTGATGGTCATCCCGCTGATCCCCAGTTCCAGGATCGCGTCCTTCACCTCGTCCAGTTTGAAGGGCTTGATAATCGCCTCGATCTTTTTCATGTCGCCCCCTTTCAAAATGTACCGTTTCTCCGCTCATGCAGTGGAATAGATGGTAGCCCGTACAGCCGGTGCTGTCAATGCGGCACGATAAAACCCGCTGTCCCGGGGCATGACGGCCGTCATCGCCCCCGTTTCGGAACGCTTCTCGGGGAGCAGTGGGTTTCGTGGAACAGGGTTATTCCAGGCAGGTCTTGGTAAAACGCTCATCCACGGGAACGGGATATTTCCCGTCGAAACAGGCCAGGCAGAGGTTTTCCACCGGGATGTCCGTGGCCTTTACCAGGTTGCGGATGTCCAGGTACCCGAGGCTGTCCAGCCCGATGTACCGGCGGATTTCGTCCACCGACTTCCGGGCGGCGATCAGCTCCCCGGACCGTGAAAAATCGATGCCGTAATAGCAGGGAAAGCGGTGCGGAGGACAGCTCACGAGCATGTGGACCTCCCGCGCCCCGATTTTTCGGAGGGTCTTGATCCGCGTCCGTGACGTGGTCCCCCGGATAATGGAATCCTCGATAATCAACACCCGCTGGTCCTTCAGCAATTCCTTCACCGGGTTGAGCTTCACCTTGACGCCGAAATCCCGCATGCTCTGGGAGGGCTGGATAAAGGTCCTCCCCACGTAGTGGTTCCGGATCACGCCCATCTCCAGGGGGAGGCCCGATGCCTGGGCATAACCCAGGGCCGCGTAATTCCCGGAATCCGGGAACGGCATGACCAGGTCCACATCCAGGGGAAATTCCTCGGCCAGGAGCTGTCCCTGCCGTTTCCGGAACAGGTACACGTTCTCCCCGAACACATTGCTGTCGGGCCGGGCGAAATAAATCAGTTCAAAGATGCATTGGCTGGTCCGGGCCGCGATGTCGGCCCGGATACTGTGCAATCCGTCTTTGTTGATGACGAGGATCTCGCCCGGCGCGATGTCGCGGACATATTCCGCCTCCACCAGGTCAAAGGCGCACGTCTCGGAGGAGACGGCGAAACCCGATCCGATTTTTCCCAGGCACAGGGGCCGGAAGCCGTTGGGGTCCCTGGCCGCGATAAGGGTGTCCTCGGTCATGATCACCATGGAATAGGCGCCCTTTATCTGCCGCATGGTCTCGATCATGGCCTGTTGCAGCCCCTTTTTGAGACACTTGGCCGTCAGGTGCAGCACCACTTCGCTGTCCATGCTGGTCTGGAAAATGGAGCCCCGGTCTTCCAGCTCCGTCCGGATGGTCCGGGCGTTCACCAGGTTCCCGTTATGGGCGATGGCGAACGATTTCCCGGAATAGTGGATGCTGAAGGGCTGTGCGTTGACCAGAAGCGACGATCCGGTGGTGGAATACCGGACGTGCCCCAGGGCCATGTGTCCTTCGAGGCCGTTCAGGATCTTCTCGTTGAAGATCTCCGGCACCAGGCCCATGTCCTTGTGGCCCACGACCTGGCGCCCGTCGGAAACAACGATGCCGGCACTCTCCTGGCCGCGGTGCTGAAGGGCGTAAAGACCGAAATAGGTCAGCTTCGCCGCATCTTCATGCCCGTAAACGGCAAAAATGCCGCACGCCTCTCTCGGCCGGTCGCCGGACAACCGATCCGCATCCCTGATTTCCGCTTCCGCACGCATCATCCGTTCCCCGGGCACCGTTCCCGTCCCACGCGGGTGGACGGGCGGCCCCGCTCCTCCCCGGTTCGACGGGCCTTGCCGTCGTGTTGAAGGTTTTCAAGGGTCTCAGTCTGCCAGACCATGATATTCCTGAAGCGTCTTGACTTCAAGCCTTCCGTTCACCATGGACTGGATGGCCAGGGCCGTGGCCCTGGCCCCCGCCATGGTGGTGGTGTAGGGGACATTGAACGTGAGGGCGGTCCTCCGGATCGAATACGACTCGGATACGGCCCGCTTGCTGCTGGTGGTGTTGATCACCAGGTCGATCTGCCCGTTCTTGATCATATCCACGATGTGGGGCCGTCCCTCCCGCACCTTGTTGACGGTGGTGTTGGATATTCCGTGCTCCTCGAGATAGGCGGAGGTCCCGCGGGTGGCGAAGATCCTGAAGCCGACATCGTAAAGGATAAAGGCGGTCTCCAGCAGGGACAGCTTGTCTTCGTCCTTGACGCTGATGAACACGGTGCCGGAGAGCGGCAGGTCCTGGCCCGCCGCGATCTGCGACTTGGCGAATGCCAGTCCGAACGACTGATCGATCCCCATCACCTCGCCGGTGGATTTCATCTCGGGCCCGAGGATGGTGTCCACGCCCGGGAACCGGGTAAAAGGGAAGACCGACTCCTTGCAGGAGATGTGGGACGGAATGACCTCCCGGGTCAGACCCAGTTCCTCCAGGCCCATCCCCATGATCACCTTTGTGGCCAGCTTGGCCAGGGGGACGCCCGTGGCCTTGCTCACAAAGGGGACGGTCCTTGACGCCCTCGGGTTGACCTCCAGCACGTAGACCGTGCGTTTCTTGACCGCGTACTGGATATTCATGAGCCCCACCACCCCCAGCTCCCGGGCGAGGGCCTTTGTATGGTCGACGATCTGCTCCAGGATCTCCGGTTCAAGGGAGATGGGCGGAAGGACGCAGGCGCTGTCCCCGCTGTGGATGCCGGCCTCCTCGATGTGCTCCATGATCCCCCCGATGACCGTGCGGCTGCCGTCCGATATGGCGTCCACGTCA
Organism: uncultured Desulfobacteraceae bacterium; assembly: GCA_964501805.1. Classification (GTDB taxonomy): domain Bacteria; phylum Desulfobacterota; class DSM-4660; order Desulfatiglandales; family Desulfatiglandaceae; genus CAZCVB01. The sequence goes on from CAZCVB010000015.1 coordinate 3,616, forward strand.
ATCTCGGTGGCGTGCTCCAGGAAACGGTCGATCAACACCGGTTTTCCCGGAGATACCACCACCGCGCCCTCCATATAGTATTCCAGGTCTTTCTGGTCGTAAACGATCTCCATGGCACGCCCGCCCAGGACAAAGGACGGCCGGACCACAAGGGGGTATCCGATCCTTTCGGCCACGCGGACCGCCTCTTCCCGGGTGGTGGCGGTGCCGTTCTCCGGCTGGCGGATCTTCAGTTTCTTGAGCATCACCTGGAACCGCTCCCGGTCCTCGGCCAGGTCGATGCTGTCGGGACTGGTGCCCAGGATGGTGACCCCGGCCGCCTCGAGGGGCACGGCGATGTTGAGGGGGGTCTGCCCGCCGAACTGCACGATAACCCCCTCCGGCCGCTCCTGTTCCACGATATTGAGGACGTCTTCCCGGGTCAGCGGTTCAAAGTAGAGCTTGTCCGAGGTGTCGTAATCGGTGCTGACGGTCTCCGGGTTGCTGTTGACCATGATGCTTTCCAGGCCCATCTCCTTGAGGGCGAAGGAGGCCTGGACACAGCAGTAATCGAATTCGATCCCCTGGCCGATCCGGTTGGGTCCGCCTCCCAGGATCACCACCTTCTTCCTGTCCGAGGGCCGGATCTCGTTTTCCGATTCATAAGTGGAATAGTAGTACGGCGTGTACGCCTCGAACTCGGCCGCGCAGGTATCCACCAGCTTATAGACCGCGGTGACGCCCTTTGACTTCCGCAGCTCACGGATGGACGGCTCGTCCCGGTCGAAGATGTTCGCCAGCTGCACATCGGAGAAGCCGTATTCCTTGACCTGCATCCAGAAATCATCGTCCCATGCTTCCGGTCCGAGGCCGCGGGCGGCCATATCCCTCAGCCGGGTCTCCAGTTCGTGTATCTTCTGCATATGATACAGAAACCACGGATCGATACGGGACAGCTCGTTGATCCTCTCAAGCGGCATCCCCTGTTCAAGGGCCTCCCGGATATAGAAAAGCCGCCCCGAATTGGGGTTGATGAGCCCGGACTCGATCTCGTCCATGTCCGGGGCCGCGGGATTTTTCCCCGGTATGTCCGAACCGAGTCCGAACCTGCCGATCTCCAGGGACCGGATCGCCTTCTGGAGGGCCTCCTTGAAGGTCCTTCCGATGGCCATGGTTTCCCCCACGGACCGCATGGAGGTGGTCAGGCGGTCCCGGGAGCCCGGGAATTTCTCAAAGGTCCAGCGGGGCACCTTGACCACGCAGTAGTCAATGGTCGGTTCAAAGGACGCCAGGGTCTCCCGGGTGATGTCGTTGGCGATCTCGTCCAGGGTATACCCGACCGCCAGCTTGGCGGCGATCTTGGCGATGGGGAACCCCGTGGCCTTGGACGCCAGGGCCGAACTCCGGGATACCCTCGGGTTCATTTCGATGACCACCATTTCGCCGGTATCCGGGTGAATGGCGAACTGGATGTTGGACCCGCCCGTCTCCACCCCGATTTCCCGGATGATGGCGATGGCCGCGTCCCGCATGGCCTGGTACTCGCGGTCCGTGAGGGTCTGGGCCGGGGCCACGGTAATGCTGTCCCCCGTGTGCACGCCCATGGGATCGAAGTTCTCGATGGAGCAGATGATGACCACGTTGTCCTTGAAATCCCGCATGACCTCCAGTTCGTACTCTTTCCAGCCCAGGAGGGATTCCTCGATAATGATCTCCGATATCATGCTGGCGTCCAGCGCGGCGGCGGCCAGGGTCTCCATTTCTTCCCGGTTGTAGGCCACGCCGCTGCCGGCCCCCCCGAGGGTAAAACTGGCCCGGATGATGAGCGGGAACCCGATGGTCTCTGCGATCTTCCTGGCCTGGTCCATGTCCCTGGCAATACCGCTTTCCGGCACCCGGAGATGGACATGGGCCATGGCGTCCCGGAACTGTTCCCGGTCCTCTGCCTTGTGAATCACCGGAATGGAAGCGCCGATCAGTTCCACTCCCAGCTTTTCAAAGAGCCCGGTTTCGGCGATCTTCACCGCCGTGTTGAGCCCTGTCTGCCCGCCCAGGGTAGGCAGGACCGCGTCGGGCCGCTCCCGTTCCACCACCCTGGCGACCACCTCCGGGGTAATCGGCTCGATGTAAGTGCGATGGGCCGTCTCCGGGTCCGTCATGATGGTGGCGGGATTGCTGTTGACCAGGACGACCTCGTAGCCCTCTTCCTTCAGGGCCTTGCAGGCCTGGGTCCCCGAGTAATCGAACTCGCAGGCCTGGCCGATGACAATGGGGCCTGAACCGATGATAAGAATTTTTTTGATATCCGAACGTCTGGGCATGGCTTTGATTCCGGGCTGCGCGTTTCCCGATCCGGGCAAAAGGAAGGCGATGACGCCTCGGGGAGGCAGCGGGCTTATGGGCGGCCCGCAGCCTCGGCAGGCCCGGGTCTCTTTTTGTCAATGGTCAGGGAGTGCTTTACATAAAACGGTTATGCGCCGCGGTCCCGGGGACGCCTCTTTTTTCACCCTGAATCCGGGACGACCGGCGTTCCCGGTCAACGGCGGAACCGCTCCTCCATCATCTTCACGAACCGGTCGAACAGGTAAGTCGCGTCATGGGGCCCCGGGGATGCCTCGGGATGGTACTGCACCGAAAAAAGCGGCATCTTCCGGTGGACCAGCCCCTCCAGGGTCCCGTCGTTGAGGTTCACGTGGCTCAATTCCACGTCCCGGTCCTCCAGGGTCTCCATGTCCACGCAGAACCCATGGTTCTGGGAGGTGATCTCCACCTTCCCGGTTGCCAGGTCCTTTACCGGCTGGTTGGCGCCGCGGTGTCCGAATTTGAGCTTGAACGTTTTCGCTCCCAGGGCCAGGCCCGTCAACTGGTGGCCCAGGCAGATGCCGAACATGGGCCGCTTTCCCAGCTGGCCGCGGATGGTGTCCACCGCATACCCGACCGCGGCGGGGTCCCCGGGACCGTTGCTCAGAAAAAGGCCGTGGGGATCCAGCCGGTCGATGGTCTCGCTCGTTACGTCGGCGGGAAGGAGGAGGAGGGAACAACCCCTCTGTTCAAGGCCCCTGAGGATATTGTACTTGATGCCGTAGTCGATGGCCGCCACCCGCCAGGAACCCGGGGTATCGGGCCACTGAAATCCCTCGAGACCGCCCTCCAGGGGCACCGCCCGCCCGTCTTGCCACAACCGGGGCGTCCGGCACGTCACCTCCCGGACCAGGTCCCGGCCCGCCATGTCCGGGCAGGCCCGCGCCTTTGCCACCAGGGAATCCGGGTCCAGATCCTCGGTGGACAGGGCCGCCTTCATGGCGCCCTGAAGCCGGATATGCCGGGTCAGGGCCCGGGTATCGATCCCTTCCAGTCCCGGAACGCCCGCGGCCGTGAGGTATTCCGCCAGGCTCCGCCGCGACCGCCAGTTACTGGGATACTCCTGGTATTCCCTGACCAGAAGGGCCGACACCTGGATCCGGTCCGACTCCACATCCTCGTCATTGATGCCGTAGCTCCCGATCAGGGGATAGGTCATGGTCACCATCTGGCCGCAGTAAGAGGGATCCGTCAGTATCTCCTGGTACCCCGACATGCTGGTGTTGAACACCACCTCACCCGTCGCCTCGCAGGGGCCGGTAAACGAACGTCCCCGGAACAGGGTCCCGTCTTGTAAGGCCAAAAGGGCTTTCATGCGATCTCTCTACTTCCCCCACTCTTCGAGCCCGTCGCTCTCCACCGCGGCCGCCTGTCTGGGCCGTACCTTCCGGTAGATCTCAAACGGACTCATGGCCCTGCCGTCCACCATCAGCAGGTCCTTTTCGATGGAAATCCCGAAAAGGCGTTCATTTTCCTCCAGGTACGGCAGGATCAGGTCCCAGTCCCCCTCCTCCAGCCCCACGATCTCGCCGCCGTTGAGCTGGTCCTCGTCCACCATTCCCCGGGGATCCCGGACATAGATCGCCCCCCCGGAGGCCAGGGAAAAAAGATTGGAACCGGGGTAGGGAGTGGTCTGGGGCCGGACATTGGCGTCATCGTCGAAATAGATCCCGTTCAGGATCACGAACCCGCCGCCGTTCAGGGGATCGCCCGCCATGAACGACTCGCCCAGGTAATCGAGACAGGTGCCGTTGATGACCACCCTCGGATGGCCCACGGCATTGATCAGCGGCCGGCCCGCCGCGTTCCCCATGACATACACATCGCCGCCCTTGGCGCCGTACATGAACGTCTGGCCCGTGTCGCCGTAAACCACCAGTTTCCCGGACTTCATGATCTGGCCCAGCTGGTCCTGCGCGTTTCCGTGCACGTAGATGCTGAGGCCGTCGATCCCGGACGCCAGATAATCGCCCGAACTGCCGTAGATGTCAATACGCACGCCGCCGGTGTCGGGCCCGAGCCCGCAGCCGTGAAAGCGCTGGCCCCGGAGTCCGAATACGATGAACCGGCGCCAGCCCCTGAAAAACGCCTCCGCCAGCAGGCGGCTGTCGCAGAGATCCCCTTCCGGCGGAAAAAGGGAGGCGTCGATGACCAGGATCCGCTCCCGCTCGGACGGCCCCCGGAAAAACTGCCGGGATTCCCAGTCCACCAGCCGGTAGGCCCCGCTTTCATCGGTCGTTTCAAGGGAGGGGACGTGCCGGAAGGCGGTTTCCAGTGTCTGGTTGATCATTTGGAGAATGGACCGGCGTTTCTTGTCATAGGTGGGATACCGGAGGTCCAGCAGGAGGGTGAGGGCCTCCAGGGCCACCTCGAAATGGGCGTCTCCCTTGAGCGCCCACCGCATGATCTGCTTCAGGCAGTCCATCAATTCAGCGTAATCCCATTCCCGTATCCGGTCCCGGACGAATTCGAACAGGAGATCGGCCCGTTGAAGCTCGAAAAAATTCGAGATATCAAAGGGCTCCTTCTCCTCGGCCTCCATTGTGTAGTAGACGCGGCCCGGCAGGTAGGGGACCTGGCGCTCCGGTACGGTAATCGCGGTCCCGAACTTATCCGCGCAGGACAGGCGGCGTTGCTCGCTTCCCTCTTCCCCTTCATCCAGGTTGAAAATAAAGGCCCCTCCGTCCGTGTGGCTCCCGCCCCTGGCGTTCCAGTACCGGTCGGCCACGGTCCCCACCCGGGGATCCTCTTCCGAAAGACTCTTGAGGGTGGCGTCGATGGCCTGTTTTTCGGAACAGATCAGGCCCACCTGCACCTGGCCGTCGTGCAGGGCGAAGACCTGGGGCCTCAGCATGGCGGTGTCCGTGATGCCGATGAGCTGGAACCGCCGGTTCTCCGTGTCGTTCCGGGCGATGATGAAAAACCAGGGTCCATCCGGGGAACCGTGGATATGGCTGGCCTGGATGGCCCGGTAGACCTGCTGCCGGTCCGGGGAAAGCTGATCGAAATCTCTTTCCATGGTGGGCGCCAGGGCCTCGATCACATGCTCAAGGGGATACCGGTAGGTCCGGTTGTAGAGATCGAAGAGAAGCACCGACACCTCGGTATCCGTTAAAAAGAGGGGATAGATGTTCCGCTGGCCCAGGTACTCCGCCACCGAGTGGTAGTTGGCGAAATCGCCGTTATGGACCAGGGCCTCGTTGAGCCCCACAAAGGGATGGGCGCCGGCCGGGTGCCATACCCGGCCCTTGGTCGGGTATCGCTGGTGGGCGATCCAGACATGGGCCCTGAAATCCTCCAGCTGGTAATACTGGACCACCTGCTCCGCATATCCCACGATTTTCAGGACAATAAAATTCCGGCCATGGGACAGCACAAAGGCCCTCTGCTTGCCGTATGCGTCGTAATAGGTCCGGTTGATGCGGAAGCTGTTCTGGTACACGAATTCGTCTTCGGCCTGGCGTTCGGTAAGTCCCTCCAGCCCTTTTTCCCGGATGAATTCCTTGAGAACGGCCGGTTTCACCCGCAGGAAATACCGCCAGACATCGGGCGGCCGGACGTGGAGGCCCGAAATGTCCCGGTAATCCGGCACGTGGGGGATCTTTTCCGAGAAATCCACCGTGAACCACGGCGAGATGAACCGTTTCTCCAGCTCATCCATCACCCCTTCCTCCAGGACCGCGATCTGGAGGATATAGTCCTCATCCAGGATTTCCCGGGAAATTCCGAGCATCCCGGGATCAAAGCCCATGGTCGCGATCCCGCCGCCCCGGCCGTTGCCCCGGTTGTGCATCTGCCGGGACGGTTCAAAGATGTGCTTTCCCCTCACCGGGATACTGCAGGCGAAACCCGTAACGCCGCACCCGCCCTCGGCCTCGGTCTCGAACCGGGGTCTTTTAGGGAGGCCTTCCAGCAGGGGTTTTCTGGAGCGAATAATATTTTCGATGGTCTGATCTTGTCTCATGATGTTCATCCGTACCCGTCATCTTTGATGAACGCGTAAAAACCGTCATCTCCCGGTCAAATGGAAAAGGAGCGGAACCGCGCCCTTTCAATCCGTTCATTTTTCTGCCCGTGCCTTCCTTTTCAGGGTCCCGGGCGGACCGGCGTCAGGCGGAAAGCCGGCGGCGGGTGGCCTCGTCCCGGATATAGTCCAGGTGCACCAGGCAATCGGTCCGGCCCACGAGTTCCCGGGGGCTTTTCATGCCGAGGCGTCCCAGTATCCGGATCAGCTCCCGGCGCCAGGCCAGGAACAGGTTGATGACCCGCTGCGTGGCCCACTCCAGATCCATGAGCTGCATCAGTTCCGGGTCCGTCGTGGCGATGCCGCGGGCGCATCCCCTCCCGCTTTCGCAGTTATGACACCGGACACACTCCAGGGCCACCAGGTCCGCCGTGCCGGTGCACACGCCGTCCGCGCCCAGGGCGATGATCTTGGCCACGTCATGGGGCGTCCGGATGCCGCCGCTGGCGATCACCGTCATCTTGTCCCGCACCCCTTCCTCTTCCAGGAACCGGTGTACCTTGGGGACCGCGTATTCCAGGGGCATGGCGATGTTCTTTTTTGCGATATCCGGGGCCGCTCCCGTCCCGCCGTAGCTGCCGTCCAGGTGAATGATGTGGGCGCCGGCGTAATAACTTCCAACCGCCACCATGTCCACGTCCGTGGGGGTCGATACCTTCACCGACACCAGGGCGCGGGGATTCATGGCCTTGATCCAGTCCACGTGCTTCTTGTGGTCTTCCACCGAATAGACGGAGTGGAAGGGGAACGGCGAGAACAGGGGATATCCCACCACCGCCTCCCGCATGCGGGCCACGCCCGGGGTGACCTTATCGCCCAGGAGATGGCCTCCGAGGCCCGGCTTTGCGCCCTGCGCATACTTGAATTCCACGATCTTCACCCGCTTGATGGTCTCTTCCCGCACACCGAACAGCCCGGTGGCCACCTGGGTGATGACATGGTCGTCGTAAGGCTTCAGTTCATCGGGGTATCCTCCCTCACCGGTGCAGCAGAAGGTGCCGAGGGCCGCGGCAGCCTTGATCCGGCTGAGCATGGTGGTGATGCTGACGGACCCGTAGGACATGCCGCCCCCGTAAAAGGGGACCTCTATGCGGATGCGGTGGGCGTTGTCTCCCCTCCGGTTGAGATCGATCCCCACGTCCATATCCGGAGTCTCGTCGTCGGCGGTTTCCTTCCGGACCAGGAGGCGCAGCTTGTCGAATCCGCCGCCAGAGGCGCCGATCCTGTATTCAAGCCCCCCGGGTGGCGGCGTCCCGAACTCGGACATGTACCAGGTGCTGACCAGGAGGTCCGGTGTCCACCGGAAATCCCCCATGGCGTCAAAGTCGGGGTTCCGCCTGACGGAAAGGGCCTTGACCGGACAGGCCTCGTGGCACGGCGTGGGACAGTCCGGACCCACGCAGAGATAATGGTTCTTTACGAACACCTCGCCCCTTCTCATGACATGAACGCCATGGGGGCATATCTCGACGCATTTTCCGCAGGCGATACAGTCCCGGGTCCGGTGAACCCGGTATTTCCCGATCGGATTCCGAAAACGGGACGGCGTCCGGACCACCTCCGGAAAGCGGAATGTTTCCTGTTTACTCAAGTTCAAATCCCTCCTTGACAACTCCCATTGAACCGAACGTACTTTCGTCCAGATCTTCATAAAACATGGCCCGTCCCGTTTCTCCCCGCAGGCGGCGGGCGTCCCGGATCCCCATGGCCCCCATGACCTCGAGGAGCTGGTTGTGCCAGGCCCCCAGGAGATTGACGCACCGGGCGGCCACCCATCCGGCGGGCGCCGCATCGATCTCCACCGGGCAGGAAAGGCCCCGGGTGCACCGCCGGCAGACCCTGCATTCCAGGGCGACCTGGATGGGAAGATCAACAAAGACCGCGTCGGCACCGCAGATGATCGCCTTGGCCACGTGTTCGGCCATGGCGAGCCCGCCGCTGACCAGCAGGGTCATCCCGTCCCGGACGCCTTCGTCCACGAGCCTTCCGTGGACCCGGCGGATCCCGTCTTTCAGGTAACGCGAGGGATCATCCAAAAACCTGCCGTCGGCGCCCGCCTCCAGGTGAACGATGGAGATCCCGCCTTCCACCAGGGCCAGGGCCTGTTCCGCCATGCCCTCCGCCATGGGAACCCTCACGCAGATCAGAACCGACGGGCGCTTCTCCTGGATGCGGCGGACGATCTCCCCCCATCCCTCCTCATGGGCGATCTCCACGATGCGCGTCCCTTCCGGGATATCAACGGCCGCGGCTTCCGCCGGCGAAAGCAGGGGCATCAGGCTGCCGGAGACGCCCTCCGGGGGGGTCCATCGCGCGTCCCGCGGAAAGGCCAGCAGGGTCCCCAGACGACGGGCCGCCATGCCCCAGCCTTCCAGGGTACCGGCGGATATGGCGCCGAAGGGGGGAACCTTCATGATAATGGGGAGCGGGATGCTCAGGAGAAGGGGCGGCTCCCCGTCCAGGTTGCCCGATTCGGTCAGCGAAAGGCGGTCCGGGGTGCGGCCCAGGTCGACCGCCGTGCTGATGTACTCCCTGCCATGGATCCCGTCCCGCGTGGGCCGCACGATCTCCGACATGTCGGTCCACATGGAGTCGAATCCCGCCCCGCTGAAGGGACCCGGGTAACCGGCCCCGGACACCGGGATCTTGCCGGTCTCTGCCTGGTACCAGAGCCGCGACACGATATCGGGCGTCCAGTAACCGTCCCCCACGGCCTCGTATTCCGGGTTGAGCGACTTGTGGATCAGCTCCTTGGGACAGCTCTGCACGCACCTCAGGCAGTTCATGCACTGGTTGTCAATGGAATCGATCATCTGCCGGGCGTTGAGCCCGCGATGATCATAGACCCCGTAAACACACTGGCTCTTGACGCATACCGCGCATTTGAGACACCCCTCCTCCCACGCGATGATCCCGGACTTGGTGACCGGCTCAAAACGGTGGGGGACGGGCCGGGTATGTATGGCGTATTTGGATGGCATTTGGAACTCCGGGTTTCTACAACACGGCGGGCCTCGGCAGCAGTCCCGCCCGTTCCACGATATCTCCGACGGCCTCTTCCCATTCGATGGCCATGACGTGCACTCCCTTGACGCCCTCCATCTCTCTGAGGGCCTGGATGGTCTCCACGCAGATGCGGAGCCCCTCCTCGCGCTGTTTGTCCTTGGGCACGCCTGCCATCCGTTTGATCACTTCGTCCGGGATATCCATTCCCGAGACCTTGTTTTTCATGTATTTCGCCATGCCGGCCGACTTGAGGGGCGTGACGCCGCCCAGGATAAAGGTCTTTTCGGTAAGTCCCCGATCCCTCGCCATCTGGAGCCACTTACCGAACCGGTCCAGGTTGTAGATACACTGGGTCTGGATGAAATCGGCCCCTGCCGCGATCTTCTTGGCCAGCCGGACCGCCCGGAAATCCAACGGGTCGCCGAAGGGATTGGCGGCCGCCCCCACGAACATATCGGGGCGTGTGTCCAGGGGATCCCCGTCCAGGATGGTCCCCTCGTCCCGCATGGTTTTCACCACCTGCACGAACTGGATGGAATCCAGGTCAAAGACCCCCACGGCCCCGGGCTGGTTGCCGAAGACCTGGTGATCCCCGGACAGGCACAGGACGCTCCCGATCCCGAGGGCGGCGGCCCCCAGGATGTCCGACTGGAGGGCGATCCGGTTGCGGTCCCGCACCACCATCTGCAGGACCGGGTCGTATCCATGGGCCTTCAGCAGGCTGCAGGCCGCCAGGCTCGACATGCGCACGATGGCGGTCTGGTTGTCGGTGACGTTGATGGCGTCCACCTTGTCTTTCAGGAACGCGGCCTTTTTCAACACCGTCTCCGCATCCGCGCCCTTGGGGGGGCCGCATTCCGCAGTCACGGCAAAATTTCCCTGCTCGAGCACTTGCTTCAGATGACTCATTCTTTTCACCCCTGCTGATCTTCTCTGATAATCTTTCTCGGACCGACCCCCTGTCTCTTGGACCAGTCCTTGGGCGGATAGATCTTCTCAAGCCGGTCCAGGGCGTCCAGCCGGGTCAGGCGATCGATGATCAACTGCCAGGCGCAGGGGACCTCCGGATTGACTTCACAGATCCCGTCCATGGACCCGCCGCACGGCCCGTTCAGGAGCCGCTTGGAACAGCGTGTCAGGGGGCAGACGCCGCCGAAATAGTACAGCATGCAATCGCCGCAGCCGATGCAGCTTTCCACCCAGTATCCCTGGTCCTTGGTTTCTCCCATGAATTCCGTGTTGAGGGCCGGGATGACGGGGACCTCAGGAAACATGTCCGCCACGGCCTGGACCCCGGCGCCGCATCCCAGCGAAAGCACCGCGTCATATTGGTCGATCACGTCATCCAGCTGGATGACGAAGTCCTTCACGCATTGCCGGTCAATGGTCTTTTCCGCGATGGAGACGGTTCTCCCTTCCATCTTGGCGGCCATTCGAAGGGCCGAGGCCAGCATGGCCGTCTCCTTCTGCCCGCCGGACGCGCACTCCGCCACGCACGACCCGCAGCCCAGGGCAAGGATCCGCTGATAGGGCGCGATCATCTCCTTTATTTCATCAATCGGTTTTTGTTCGGCTGTTATCATATCGGTGTTTCTCCTTTCGGCCGTCAGGAAATTCCAGGGGTCCTTCCGTCTTTCCGCCTCCGGGGGAAGCACGCCCGGAAAAAAGGGATGGCTGCCTCTCCCCGTGAAAAACCTCTCCGGGATGGTTCATCCGCCTGCGGCGGGATGTTTGTGGAAGGACGCTGTTTGTGCGCTTTTCAGGCGGCCGGCATGCGCGGCCGGGCCTATACGGAACGGTGTACCGGGGACGGTCCCAGGCGGGAGGCGGTTCCAAGAACGCTTTCGGCCAGATCGTCCAGCGGTTTGAGCGATTCCGCGGAACTGACAACGATATCGACCCGTTCCGGTTCCAGGCCGATACTTTCCAGAATCGTCCGGGTATGGGCGACCCGCTTTTTCGCCCGCAGGTTTCCCTCGAAATACCGGCAGGCCCCTTCGGGGCAGGTAATCACGCAGGCGGCATCGGCGAACTCTTCAAGGGCCTTTAGAAGATGAACCGGCTCCAGCCGGCCGCTACAGGGAATGGGAAAAAAGCGGATCCGTTTCCCGTATTTTTCTTCCAGCCGCACCCGGTCGGCCTGGCTGCTTCCGGGGATGCGCTGACAGTAAAAAAGGGCCAGGGTAAAATCCTGTTCGTCGGGCATTGATCCATCAAATCCTTTCGCAGGGTATCTCCTGATACGGATTGCGGGTCAGACGGAAAATCCACAATCTTTTATTCATATCACCGGAACATACGGGTTTCAATAAAAAATATCCCCCATTATTGAATTTTGACGACCCCCCGGACCATTGCCGTTACCGAGGCGCGGAGCGCGGTTCCCGTAGCGTACAGCAGAAAGCAATCCCGATGCCACAGGAAAAAGAAGCATGAAAAATTCTTTTATTTTAATCGGTTACAACTCGCTACAAGATTCGACTCCATGCCGGGCCATACAATATTGTCGTCCGCGATCCTCTTGTTATACGAAAACGTATGAACCCCGCCCCGAAAGAGGCGCTTGATTATCTTTGGTGTATACAGTATATGATGAACCCGTAAAACAACATCGAACCGGACGGCACGGTCACCGGGTCCCTTGACCGGGGCGCGGTGCCCGCATTTTTTTACAAGGTCGTCGGGAAAATGGTTCGCACGCGGAAAAGGGCCATGGCGGTGATATCAATGGAATGGAAACAGAGGGTCTATTGCGGGGAGGTGGGACCGTCCCATGCGGGAAAGGACGTCCTGCTCATGGGCTGGGTGGATGCCATCCGTGATCACGGAAACGTGTTGTTCATCCATCTCCGGGACGTCCGCGGGATCGTGCAGGTGGTCTTCGATCCCGGGCAGGCCGGGAACACCGGTGACGACGCCGCCCTGCTCCGGCCGGAGTATGCCGTCAAGGTGCGCGGGAAGGTCCGCCGGCGGGAGAAAGGCACGGAAAACCCGAATCTTTCCACCGGGGATGTGGAAGTGGTGGCCGCCGGCCTGGACATCCTTTCCCGGTCCAGGGCGTTGCCGTTTCAGATCAGTGAAAAGGCCATGGTCTTCGGGGAAGAGACTCCGGCGGGCCCCGAAAACGTGGACGAGGACCTGCGTCTCCGGTACCGCTATCTCGACCTGCGCCGGCCGTCGGTTCAAAACCGCTTTATGGGGCGGTACCGGATCATCCGGCGGATCCGGGAATACCTGGACGAGATGAATTTCGTCGAAGTCGAAACGCCCTTTCTCACCCGGAGCACGCCGGAGGGCGCCAGAGATTATCTCGTCCCCAGCCGGATCCACAAGGGAAGGTTTTACGCCCTGCCCCAGTCGCCCCAGCTTTTCAAGCAGATGCTCATGATCGGCGGGATGGACCGCTACTTCCAGGTGGCCAGATGTTTCAGGGACGAGGACCTGCGTCCCAACCGCCAGCCCGAGTTCACGCAGCTGGACCTGGAGGCCTCCTTCATCGACGAGGAGTTCATATTTGAAGTAACCGAGGAGCTGACCGTCCGGATGTTCCGGGAGGGCGGCATCGACCTGCCGCGCCCCTTCCCGAGAATGCCCTATGAAACGGCCATGGAGCAATACGGCACGGACCGGCCCGACCTCCGATTCGACATGGCCTTCAGGGATGTAACGGATGTTTTCAGGGAAACGGGGTACGCGGTCTTCCGCCGGGTCCTCGACGCCGGCGGGCATATCAAGGGATTCTGCCTGGAGGGCCGGGCCGGGGCCCTGAGCAAAAACCTCCTACAGAATGAATACGCCATGAAGATCGTCCCCTCGTTCGGCGCCAGGGGGATGACGTGGATGAAGGTCCGGGGCGGCCGGCTGGAATCGAACATCGTGCAGTTTTTCAGCCCCGCGGAACAGGAGCGGCTCAGGGAACGGTTCAAAGTATCGGACGGCGACGTGCTGATGATGATCGCCGATCCTTCCAGGGACCTCGTGAACCGGGTCCTCTGCAGCCTTCGTCTGCACCTGGCAAAGCGGCTGGACCTGATCCCCGGGGACCGGTTCTGTCCGGTCTGGATCACCGATTTTCCCCTGTTTGAACTGAAGGACGGGATGCCCAGCTCGGAGCACCATCCGTTCACCATGCCCGACCGGGTCGATTTCGATCCCCTGGACACGGACGCGCTGCTGCGCCTGAAGTCCAGGGCCTATGACCTGGTGATGAACGGCGAGGAACTGGGGGGCGGCAGCATTCGTATCCACGATGCGGGGGTGCAGGAAAAGATCTTCCGCGCCCTCGGCCTGGACAGGAAAACCGCGGAGGCCAAGTTCGGTTTTTTCCTCAAGGCGCTCCAGTACGGCACCCCGCCCCATGGCGGCCTTGCCCTTGGGCTGGACCGCACCATCGCCATGATCCTCAAGGCCGCTTCCATCCGGGACGTTATCGCGTTTCCCAAGAACCGGAGCGCCTTCTGTCCGCTGACGCGGGCCCCCGCCCCCGTGGATCCGGCGCAAATGGAAGAACTGGGCCTGGTCCTGGACGCCGCGGCCGGGCCGCTCTCCGCCGACGCCCCCCGGCACGGGGCCGAGGGAACGGACGGCCCCGCAGTCGGACCCGAGAAGATCTCCGAAGAGCAGGTCCGTCACGTGGCGAAACTGGCCCGGCTGAAGCTTTCGCCGTCCGAGGCCCGTGCGTATCAACGGGAACTGAACGCGGTGCTGGCCCATTTCGAGACCCTGCGAGAGCTGGATACCGAAGGGGTCCCGCCCATGAGCCATGTGCTCGAGATGAACAACGTGTGGCGGGAGGACGAACCGGCCCCGATGGAAAAAACAGGGGACCTCCTGTCGAATGCGCCCATGAAGGAAAAGGATTATTTCAAGGTGCCGAGGATTCTGGAAGGCTCATAGATGGAATTATGCGACCACAGCGCCGCCGAGCTGGCGGAGATGCTCAGGAAACGAGAGGTGAGCGCCAGGGAAATCACGGAGTCGGTGTTCCGGCGCATGGATGAGCGGGAGGAGACGGTCAACGCCTTTATCACCCGGACCCGCGATTCGGCCCTGGAACAGGCCGACCGGGCCGACGCCCGGTTCCGCAAGGGGACCGCGGCCTCGCCCCTCGACGGCATCCCCGTGGCGGTCAAGGACATCCTTTCCACCAGGGGCGTCCGCACCACCTGCGGCTCACGGATTCTTTCCGGGTATGTCCCCGCTTACGACGCCACCGCGGTCCGGAAACTGAAGGAGGCCGGCGCCGTCCTGGTGGGAAAGACGAACCTGGACGAATTCGGCATGGGCTCCTCCACGGAACACAGCATTGCCGGCCCCACGCGGAACCCGGTGGATCCGGAACGGGTTTCCGGCGGATCCAGCGGGGGATCGGCAGCGGCCGTGGCAGCGGGCGAAACGATCCTGGCCTTGGGTACGGACACGGGCGGCTCGGTGCGGCTTCCCGCCGCCTACTGCGGCGTCACCGGAATCAAGCCCACCTACGGAAGGGTTTCCCGGTACGGCCTCATCGCCTATGCATCCTCCCTGGATCAGGTCGGCGCCCTCGGCCGGACGGCGGAAGACTGCGCCATGATGCTGAACGTGATCTGCGGGCATGACCGGCGTGATTCGACTTCCGCCGACGTGGCCGCACCCGATTTCCGGGAGGACCTGCACAAGGATCTTCGCGGGCTCCGGATCGGCCTGCCGAAGGAATACTTCGTGGAAGGACTGGACGATCGGATAAGGGACCGGATCACCGGGGCGCTGCGGCGCCTCGAGGACGCGGGGGCGGTCGTCACCGAGGTCTCCCTTCCCCACGCCCGATACGCCATCAGCACCTATTACCTCATCGCCACGGCCGAGGCCAGCAGCAACCTCGCCCGGTATGACGG
>CAZCVB010000016.1:0-18549 GCA_964501805.1 uncultured Desulfobacteraceae bacterium
GGCCTCGGCCGCAATGTCGTTATCCCGGATGGCGATCCACGCCCTGCCGACCCGCGTCCGGAGGAGGTTCGCCATGATGATGATGGTGAGGACGACCAGGATGATCATGAGAAAATAGCGGTCAAGATCGGAGTCCATTACCCAGGGGCCGATCCTGATGGTGCCGGGAGGGAGCGAAAAGGCCTGGCCCCGCCCGCCGATCTGGCTGATGTACTGCGTGAGGATGAAGTCCACTGTGATGAACTGTGCCGCCATTGTGGTCAGGATAAGGTAAAATCCCTTGACCCGCACGCAGGGCAGCCCGAAAATGACACTCCAGATGCCGGCGACGACCGCAGCCACCAGGATGCTGATGGGATAGGCCAGTCCCAGGTGGAGAATTGCCGGGGGCCATGGAAACTTGAGAATCATGAGGGTGCTGGTATAGGCGCCCACGGCGATAAACGCGCCGTGACCCAGGGTGATGAGCCCCGCGTAGCCGATCAGGAGCTGAACCCCCAGGGCGCCCAGGACGGTATAACCGATCACGTTGGCCACCCCTAACCAGTAGCCGCTGAGGATCGACGGGAATCCGACGAAGACGATCAGGAGAAGGAGGATCATCTTCCCCTTGATCAGGTTAGTCTGCCACCACCCCTGGTCCTGGGCGTAATTTTCGTGATAATCTCCGCATGGAAGCCAAACTGTGGTCATGAAATGATCTCCTTAATGCGTGATCACCCGGCGACGGCCTGTTTCAGGGCCGTTTCCGAAAGGGCGCTCACCCTGTAAACGATCTGTAAAAAATGACACCCGTCCCTGTCTCATTCATCTTCCTACATCCGTTCAATCTTGATCCATCCCCACAGGCCGTACGGTTTGAACAGGAGAAAGGCCGCCATGAAGGCAAAGGGGAAGATCTGTTTCACGCCGCCGGGGAAATACTGGTCCAGGTAGGTTCCCGCCAAATTCTGGAGGATGCCGATGGTGATTCCTCCCACCACGGCGCCGGGGATGGAATTAAGTCCCCCCAGGACCACCGCGGGCAGGACCAGGAGGCCCAGGTAGCCGACCGAAATGTTGACGCCGTTGATATTTCCCAGGAGCGCCCCTCCAACGCCCGCGGACATGAAGGCAATGGCCCAGGAGGCCGCGTATACGAACCGGGCGCTGACGCCCAGGGAAAGGGCCGCGGTCTCATCGTCCGCCGTGGCCTGCATGGAAAGGCCCCAGCGCGTATACTTGAAAAAGCAGACGAACACCACGAAAAGGACGATGGCCAGGATAAAAGACCAGAAATAGACGATCGACACCTTTAGAAATCCGATGGTAAACGGCTTGAGGGAAAAAATGGCCGGCTCGAACACCCGCGTGTCCGTTCCCCAGATGAATTCGATCAGTCCCTTGAGGAAGAAGGAGATGCCCACCGTCACCATGATGACGGCCAGGATCGGTTCCCCGATGAGCCGGTCCAGGAATATCCGCTCTATGAGAATTCCCAAGATGATGCCGATGATGAGGGTGCAGATGATACTCAGGATGAACGGGACGCCCATTTCGTAGAAGGTCAGCGTGACATAGGCCCCGATGAGGGTCAATTCCCCCATGGCCAGGTTGAGAACCCCGGAGCACTTGTAGATCAGGACCCATCCCAGCGCCACCAGGGCGTAGATGCCGCCCACCATAATTCCCGTCGTCAGGGTCATCAAGAACAATTCCATTGTGAATCCTCCAACTGGTTTGTCGCCCGTCCGGTTCCGCCCGTCTCGATTTCCGTTTCCTCCCCTCCGGTTCGCCTCGGCGCACGGGACGGAAGGAACCCGGTCATTGCCCCACTTCCATGATGCGCAGGTCCGTCTTGATCCGCTGGGTCCGGCCGTCCTCATAGGTGATGGTCATGTCCAGGTGCACCGCGTCCGTGTCCTCGTACAATTTTTCAATAATATCCGAGTAGCGGTCGGCCATGAAACCCCTCCGGAGTTTGCTGGTCCTCGTGAGTTCGTCGTCGTCCGCGTCGAATGCCTTGAACAGGTTGAGGAACTTCCGGATCCTGGCCGGTTCGGGCAGGTCCCTGTTGGCCTCTTCAATCTGCTTGCGGACGAGATCATAGACCGCCGGGTTCTGGGAAAGTTCCGGATAACTGGTGTAGTTGATTTTGTGTTCGTCCGCCCATTTTCCCACCACCGAGTAATCGATGCACATTACCGCCGTTACATAGGGCCGTTTGTCGCCGATAACCCATGCGTCCTGGATGTAAGGGCTGAATTTCAGGCGGCTTTCAAGGTACTGCGGGGCGAAGGGCCGGTCGTCGCTCAGGATCATGACATCCTTGGACCGGTCGAACACAACCAAGTGTCCGTCATCGTCGATAAACCCCGTATCCCCCGAATGAAGCCAGCCGTCCTTGAGGGTTTCTTCCGTCGCCTTGTCGTTTTTATAATACCCTTTGAAAACCGAAGGACTTTTGGAAAGGATTTCCCCGTCCTCGCTGATTTTTATCTCGGTTCCGGGGAGGGGGGTCCCCACCGTGTCGAACTTGATGTCGCCGTCCCGGTGGACCACGGAGATCCCCGCGATTTCCGTCTGCCCGTAAATTTGCTTGAGATTGACCCCCAGGGCATGGAAGAAACGGAAGTGGTCGGGTCCCATGGCCGCACCTCCCGTGTAACAATGGCGGAGCCGGGACATGCCCAAATGGTCCTTGAGTTTTTTCTGCATGATGAGATAGGCGAAGTATTTGAGGATCTTCCAGTGGAAGGGGACCGGTTTTTTTTCAAACATCATCTCTGCCACGTGATACCCGATTTTTGTGGCGATCTCGTATGCCTTGCGCTTGGTCCAGGTGGAATCCAGGTACTTGACCTGCACCTGCCGGGTCAGGCCCTCGTACAGCCTCGGCGCCGCGAACATGACATGGGGGCCGATCTCACGGATATTCTGCTGGGCGGTTTCGGGTTCCTCGGGGAAGTTGAGCGTATACCCCACCTGGAGGCCGCAGGAAATGGACATCATCTGCTCGCCGATCCAGGCGAAAGGGAGATAGGATACGAAATCGTCCGTGTCATAGCAGGGATCGATGGCCATAAGGCTCTGGCCCATGCTGAGCATGTTCCAGTGGGTGAGAAGGGCCCCCTTGGGAAGGGATGTCGTTCCGGACGTATAGAAAAGGAGGCAGACGTCCTGGCCGTTACCCTCGTTGATCATTTTTTCGAAAAGGTCGGGTTCTTTCCTGTCCAGTTCCCTGCCCAGTTCCTGGACCTTCTTGATGCTCATGAGAAATTCCTGGTGATACCGCCGCATCCCCTTGGGGTCGTCCCAGAGCACGTATTCGAGCTTCGGGCACTCGGGCTTTATGGCCAGGGCCTTGTCCACTTCTTCCTGGGTTTCGCCCACGAAGAACCGGCTGTCGGAATGGTCGATGATGTACTTGACCTCTTCCATCATGCAGTCCTGAAACAGCCAGACCGGTATGGCCCCGGCGCACATGGCCGCCATCTCGGCCCAGATCCCCTCGGGCCGGTTATCGCCGATCATGGCCACCTTGTCGCCCCGTTTCAGGCCGAGGCTGACCATCCCCAGGCACAGATACTTGACGTTGTCCAGGTAGTCCTGCCAGGTATATGGGATCCAGATGCCGAATTCCTTCTCCCGCATGGCCACTTTTCCGCTCCCGTACCGCTTGCACTGGCTGTAGAACAACTGGGGAATGGTCAGGTCTTCCGTTATCTCTACGTTTGCTCCACTCATTTTATCTCCTCGTGATATAGAGATCCTCAGCGCCAAGGTAGGCCTTCACCACTTCGGGATTACTGGAAATTTCTTCCGGCGGGCCGTCCGCGATGACGTTTCCGAAATTGAGGACGAGGACGTTGTTGGAGATGTCCATGACCACGCCCATATCATGTTCCACCAGGATGCAGGTGGTCCGCCACCGTTTTTCCTCGTTGATGTCGAGGATAAAGCGGGCCATGTCCTCCACTTCCTCCAGGTTCAGTCCCGCCATCGGTTCGTCGAGGAGGATCAGTTCAGGCCGGAGGGCAAGGGCCCGGCCCAGTTCGACCCGCTTCTGCAGCCCGTAAGGGAGCATGTGGGCGACGTGATCCCGGATGCTCTCGATCTCCAGGAGATCGATGATTTCCTCTTCGATGAATTTCCTTTCCGCCAGTTCCTCTTTTTTCGCCTTCCCTATGTAAACGGAACCGGACACGATCCCCGACTTGAGATGGATGTGGGAGCCCATCCGGATATTGTCGAGTACGGTCATCCCCCCGTACAGCTCAAGTTTCTGGAAGGTCCTGCCGATCCCCATGGCCGCCCGTCTGTGAGGGGAAAGGGAATTGACACGCTCCCCTTTGTAATAGATGTTTCCCTTCTGGGGACGATAGAGACCGTTGATGCAGTTCATCATAACGGTTTTCCCGGCGCCGTTCGGTCCGATGATGGAGTGGATCTCGCCCTTTTTCACCTCCAGGTTCACGCCGGACAAGGCGGCAACCTTCCCGAACGACATATGGATGTCTTCAAGCTTTAAGATGGTGTCGCCTTCTTTGAATTCCCCCACTTGACCCATCCTGATGGCCTCCGTTTTCTTGATTCAAGACCTTTGCAAAATTTTCCTTTTGACCGATTTCTGCGTTGAACCCGAAATCCGGGCCGCAAAAATTCTCCAAAGGCGCTCTCAAAGATCAGGCCGATCCCGCGACGGCGGAATCGTTTACCCTGAAATTGAGCAAAATTGGTGATTTTCCAAAGGTCTCGTTTCGACTGTGGTTTGTGAACGGGTTTCGCCGGTCTGTGCCCGGAAAGGGCATGTCAGATATCTCAAGCCGGACGATCCTTGTGCGGGTTCGGCGCCGGACGGCCACCCGCGCCTGCCCGGATCTGTCGGCGGTTTTCTGGTAAAGATTTTGAGTCTTTCCTCATGGCGAAGCTGAACTGGGAACCGGATGACCGTTTTCAAGGGCCTTGTTCTGCGTTTGATATGAGATAAGCAATGGTTGGTTGATGCTTTTGCCACAGGTACCGGAAACACGAACTTACCCTTACCTGTTCACTTTTCTTTTGTCAACCGGTTTTGCCAAAAAATGTTCAATGCCGCCGCCCGGACCTCTGAAATCTTCCTCGGCCCCGCCGTCTACCGATTCTTCCGCCAGCGGGATTCCCGGCTCCATCCCTATCCTGATTCAGCGGACGTTGAAGAGCCCGGAGCGGATCTCGGGAACAAAGTTCTTCCGGCACTGGTTCAGAAAGTATTCATCCGTCATGCCGGCGATAAAATCGCGCACGATTCCGGCATTAGGTGTATTTTTCCTGTACTCCGGCCGCATTCCATCCAGGAATTCCCGGTAGATGTCGGATGCCTCGTTCCCGACTTCCAGGTCCCTGAGGTAGGCTTCAAAAAGGAGCTCAAACATGAGCCGGATCTTGGCGGTCTGTTCCTTTACCGGCCGGCTTCTGTAGATGCGTTCGTGGTTGAATGACTTAAGCTTGGCGAGCGCCCCGCCCACGTCTTTTGAAAAACGGACGCAGGGTAGGTCGAGGCTGTTGGCGACGAGATCTTCCACAAGGGTGTAAACGATCTGTCCGTTGGTGTCTCCCAGGATTCGGCGGCAATCCCGGGGGATATCGTTTCGGGAGATCAGTCCGAGCCGGATGGCGTCTTCAATGTCCCGGCCGATATAGCTGATGGTGTCGGCCATCCGGACCACACACCCTTCCAGGGTCATGGGCCGGATAGGGAGGGAGGGATCTTCTCCTTTTTGAAGGATTTCCCGGTCCAGGGCGTCAAAATCCTTCCCCCCGCAGGGTTCCAGGGCCTGGGAGTGAAGTTCCCCGTCGTGGCACATGATGCCGTCCAGGACCTGTAATGTCAGGTTCCACCCGCGCCCTTTCCTTTCGATCTCCTGGAGAAAACGCACCCCCTGTATATTATGGAGACAGTGGCCCGCCTGATGGGCCTCGCACAGGGCGGAGAGGAATTTTTCGCCGTCATGGCCAAAGGGCGTATGGCCGATATCGTGCCCGAGAGAGATGGCCTCAATCAGGTCTTCGTTCAGCCTGAGAAGGCGCCCGACGGTCCTGGCGATCTTTGAGACGAGCTGCACGTGAAGGACCCGGTGGGTGATATGGTCGTTCTTGATCAGGTAAAATACCTGGGTCTTGTCGATGTACCGGGAATAGGCCAGGGAATGGAGTATCCGGTCCGTGTCGATGGAGAAATTCTGCCGGTGACCCCGCGCGATCGCCTCCTCCTCCGACCGCCTGACCGCATCCCGGCTCAGGCAGGCGTACCGGGAAAGGCGCTTCTCTTCTTTCATGTCGAGACGGCGTTTGATCTGGGAAAGACGTTCGCGTTTCTCACTCACCCGGATCCTCCTTCTTCCCTTTCTGTTTTTCGTAGATATTCCTGAATTCGTTCCACACGGTTTTTCCGCCCCTGACCACCACCTTGCGAACCTCGGCGGTGACCTTCCGGGCGTCTTCGTCCAGCCGTCGATCCCCGGGCGACGGCCTTCCTTCCTTCCGGTATTTCCATGAAAGAACGGCCCGGGCCACGCGGACCTGGCCCTCTTCAATGGCCTTTTGGATGGGGTTTGCGGATTTCTGTTTCATCATATGCCTCGATGTTCCACCGGCGCCGACCGGCAGTGCCGGACGATTTTCCATGGCGTGAATTCAGACGGCTTCAGCAGGGATGCATGAAAAGTCCCGGGGCTGAACTTTTTCCTTGCAATGAAATGGCGGTAATGTTAAAAATTTCCGCTTATAACTTTGACGCCTTCCCCGTGAAGTCGCTCCCCTGATGACAGGTATGCCAGTTGAGCGGGTTTTTGTAACCTGTCGAAAGTTCTGGGGAGTCTGGAATGGATCGGAACCCGGCCGCCCCGCGGAGGCCGGAGGATCCTTCCCCTCACGCGTGACGGTGAGTATAGCAGGCAAATTGAACAGTCTCAAGTCCTAATCCCGGGGAACGACGGGGCGGTTGCGCCCGGTTTCCGGCAAGGGATACGGGGAGCGGGTGAACTGGCATCAACCCGCTAAAACACACGTTCGGAAGATTGTCTGGTGCCCCGGGTTCCGGGGTAAGCACAGGTTTCGGGAGAGAGGCCCGGATCCCGCTCCAGAGCGGGGGGCCGTCTTTTCGAGGCCTGCGGCGGATTCCGATCGGAGGATAAACCATGACAGGGGGTACGCGGGACCTCTCGAACAAGGAGGCTTGTATGGCAGTTGTGAACATGAAGGAATTACTGGAAGCAGGGGTCCATTTCGGTCATCAGACGCGGCGCTGGAATCCCAAGATGAAACCTTACATCTTCGGGGCCCGGAACGGGATCCATATTATCGATCTCCAGAAGACCGTCCGGCTTTTCAAGACCGCCTATGAGTTCGTGGTCAAAACCGTGGCCGACGGCTATTCTGTTCTTTTTGTGGGCACCAAGAAACAGGGCCGGGATTCCATTATTGAGGAGAGCGAGCGGTGCGGTATGTTTTACGTGGTGAACCGCTGGCTCGGCGGGACCCTGACCAACTTCCAGACCATCCGGAAAAGCGTGGCCCGGCTCAAGGAACTGGAGGCCATGAAGCGGGACGGCACCATTGAGCGGTACACCAAGAAGGAAATCCTGAAGATGGAAAAGGAACTTGCCAAGCTGGAGAAGAACCTCGGGGGGATAAAGAACATGGATGAACTCCCGGGCGCCGTTTTCGTCGTGGATCCCAAAAGAGAGCGGATCAGTGTACGGGAGGCCAGAAAACTGGGGATCCCGGTGGTGGCCATCGCCGATTCCAATTGCGATCCCGATGAAATCGATTTTATCATTCCCGGAAATGATGATGCCATCCGTGCCATCCGGCTGGTCTGCTCCCGGATCGCGGACGCCTGTATCGAAGGCCATAACCTGGCTGAAGAACGGCTGAAGGCCGAGGCCCGGCTACGAAAGGAACAGGAAGCCGCGGCCGCTGAAGGCGCCATTTCCCAGGATGGTGAAGCGGGCGGGCCGGAAGTGATTGTCCTCCCCAGGGAGGAGGATCCGGCCGGGAAACCCGGGGGGGGGACGGAGCCGCAGGAGCCCGCGGAAGCGAAGGAGGCCACAGAAGGGGACGCCCAGAAAGACCAGTAGCTTCCAGGGAATCCGCCGTCGGATGAAAACGAAAACCCCGGGGCGGTGCATGGAAACCGGCCTTGTTTTGATATCAAATCCGAACAGAAAACAGCAAAGGGAGAATCAGAAGTGGCAATTTCGACTTCACAGGTAAAGGAATTGAGAGAAAAGACCGGCGTCGGTATCATGGATTGTAAGTCTGCTCTCCAGGAATGCGACGGGGATATGGAAAAGGCCATTGATTACCTGAGAAAAAAGGGGATCGCCACCGCCAAGAAACGTGGCGGACGGACCACATCCCAGGGACAGGTCCAGGCGTATATCCATGCCGGCGGTAAAATCGGGGTTCTGGTGGAAGTGAACTGCGAGACGGATTTTTCCGGCAAGACCGAGGACTTCGGCACTTTCGTGAAAGACGTGGCCATGCAGATCGCCGCCACCAATCCGATCGCCATCGACCGGGAGGGAATCGCGCCCGAGATTCTTCAGAAGGAAAAGGAAATCTTCGCTGCGCAGGCAAGGGAGTCGGGAAAGCCGGAAAAGATTATCGACAGGATCGTGGACGGAAAGCTGAAGAAGTTCTACTCCGAGGCATGTCTTTTGGAGCAGGCGTTCGTCAAGAATCCGGATATCACCGTGCAGGATCTCCTCAATGAGCTGATGGCAAAGACAGGAGAACATATCGTTATCCGGCGCTTCGTTCGATACCAGCTGGGAGAAGAGGCATAACCCCGCACGGCGGGCCACGGGAAAGGGGATCCACCGGAAAAGATCCCAGGGAGGCCTCGGTATGGCATCAGAGCGGCCCCGGTTCAGACGGGTATTATTGAAATTGAGCGGAGAGGCCCTGATGGGCGACCGGTCCTTCGGGCTGGACGCCGGGGTGGTGGAACGCGTGGCGGCCGAGATCAAGACGGTCCATGATCTCGGGGTCGAGACGGGCATCGTGATCGGCGGCGGGAATATCTTCCGGGGTCTTCAGGGAGAGGCCCTGGGAATCGGCCGGGTTTCCGGGGACCACATGGGAATGCTGGCGACCATCATCAACGCCATCGCCCTGGGGGAGGCCCTCAGGCGAATCGGGAGCGACGCGCGGGTGATGACGGCCATCGATATGATCAAGATCGCAGAGCCGTACGTCAGAAACAGGGCCGTGGCGCATCTTGCCAAGGGCCGGATCGTCATTTTCGCCGCAGGGACCGGCAACCCGTATTTTACCACGGATACCGCCGCCGCTCTCAGGGCCGCCGAAATCGACGCGGAGGTGCTTCTGAAGGCGACAAAGGTGGACGGAGTGTACGATGCCGATCCCGAGAAGGATCCGGCTGCACGGCCGTTTGAAAAAATGACCTACGGCGAGGTCCTGGAAAGAAAACTCAGGGTGATGGACCTGACGGCCGTGTCTCTGGCCATGGGCCAGGGCCTTCCCATCCTGGTCTTCAACCTGAGGAAGCAGGGAAATATCCGAAAAGCCGTTTGCGGTGAACCCGTGGGGACGTTGATTTCAGCATAGGAGGAACGCCATGAAAGAGGAAATCCTTTCCGAAATGCGGGAAAAGATGACCAAGAGCTGTGAGGCGCTCGGGAGAGAATTCAGGCGGATCCGGACCGGCCGGGCGTCTGCGGCGCTCCTTGAAGGGATCCAGGTAGACTGCTATGACACCCGCATGCCGCTGGAACAGGTGGCCACCGTCTCGGTGCCGGAAAGTCGACTGATCACGGTGCAACCGTGGGACCAGAGCATCATCGGGAATATCGAAAAGGGCATCCTGAAATCCGAACTGGGACTGACGCCCATGAATGACGGAAAGATCATCCGAATCGCCATCCCGCCCCTTACCGAAGAGAGACGGAGGGAACTGGCCAAGGTGGCGAGAAAGATGGCCGAGGAGGCAAAAATCGCCATTCGCAACCATCGGCGGGATGCCAACGATATGTTCAAGACGTTAAAAAATGAAAAAGAGATTTCCGAGGATGATTTCCACCGCAACCAGGACGAGGTCCAGAAAATAACCGATGAATTCATCAAGAAAATAGACGAAATCACCGCCCAAAAGGAGAAGGAGATCGTGGAGTTTTAGCCGGGTATGGGAACGGCGCCCGTCGGCGGTTTCGTCCCGTGCCGCATCCTTTTCCGTATCTGATTCCCCGGTCCACCGGATCCTTCAATCCCGACGATCCACTGAATCCGTGAAAAGACGCCATGACAGACGTTGATCCCGAAAAACTGCCCCGACATGTTGCCGTCATCATGGACGGCAACGGCCGATGGGCCCGCAGACACGGATTCAGCCGGGTTCTCGGGCACCAGAAGGGTGTTGAGACGGTGAGGGAAATCGTGAAGTTCGCCCGGGAGATGGGGATACCGTGGCTCACCCTTTATGCCTTTTCCGAAGAAAATTGGAAGCGCTCCAAGATTGAGATTCATTCCCTGATGAACCTGCTGAAACGCTTTCTCAAAAGTGAGCGGAAGGAAATGATGGAAAAGGGCATCCGCCTCCAGGCCATCGGGCGTGTCCATAAACTGCCGGCCGACACCCGGCGCATCCTGTCCGACACCATCCGGGAGACCGCGTCAAATACGGGCATGACGCTCACGCTGGCCCTCAGCTACGGCGGACGCCAGGAAATTACCGATGCCGTGGCAAAGCTGGTGCGCAGGGCGGCGCGTGGCGAAATCACGGAAGCGGACGTCACGGAGCGGTTGATCTCGGGGGTTCTATACGCGGAAGGGATGCCCGATCCGGATCTTTTGATCCGGACGAGCGGAGAATACCGTGTGAGCAACTTTCTGCTCTGGCAGATCGCCTATACGGAATTTTTCGTGACGCCGACCCTGTGGCCCGACTTCAACGCGGACGAATTTACCGCGGCGATTCTGGATTTTCAGGCGAGGGAAAGACGCTTCGGCGGGGCCGAGGATCCTTGAGACCGGAAAAAGACGGTTTCCCGACGGCGTCTTTCATGAATGACTGGGGAACGCTACTGCGGGGCGAGATTCAAAATGCACTTGAAACGATGGATGACCGGGATGCTTGCCGTTCCGGTCCTGATCCTCTTGATCGGCTTTGGTCCCCGGTGGTCGTTTTTCCTCCTGCTTTGCGTGGTTTCGGCGGCCGGGATGATCGAATTCTATCGATTGGCGGTTCCCGGCGTGCATGGGGCGTACAGGTGGACGGGCGTGTTCCTCTCCCTCTGGGCCTTCTTTATGATATACTGCGGGAATGTTTATGCCCTGATCGCGGTGATTTCCCTCTGGGCCTTTATTCCTCTCACCGGACTGATGCTGACCCATCATTCCTCTGCCGGCCGGTCCCCGGAAGAAATGGCGATGATTCTGCTGGGGGCCGTATATGTCTGCCTTCCCCTGGGAATGATCCTGATGATGGGGCGGTATCCCCAGGGAAGTTTGTGGATTTTCTTCCTTCTGGCCGTTGTCTTTGCCGGCGATACGGGGGCGTTTTATTCTGGAATGCTTTTTGGAAAGCACAAACTCTACAGGGCCGTCAGCCCCGGAAAGACCTGGGAGGGCGCCATCGGCGGACTTGTCTCCAGCCTGATCGTGGCCTTCTGGTTCCTCCGGATTTTCCGGATTCATCCCGTGGACCCGGCCGTCATGGGAATGACGGCGGCACTGTCCGTGTCCGCGCAGATCGGGGACCTGGTGGAATCCATGTTGAAACGGCACCACGGGGTGAAGGACTCAAGCCGGATCCTTCCCGGGCACGGCGGGATTCTGGACAGGATTGACGGTCTTCTTTTTGCGACGCCGGTCCTTTTCCTGTTCCTGGGTTACCGGATGGCCTGAGGGCCGTTTAACCGTTTAAGCCGATGAGAGGGTCCCGTGCATGGGGCCTTTGCACAACGCAGGAGGAGGGTGTTTGTTTTGGCGGAAGCACTTGCCACGAAACAAATCGCCGTACTGGGTTCCACGGGCTCCATCGGCGTCAGCTCGCTAAAGGTGATCCGGGCCGCCCCGGAAAGGTACCGGGTGGTGGCCCTGGCGGCGGGAAGGAATCTCGACCTTCTCCTGGAGCAGGTCGCCGTGTTCCGTCCGGAAGTGGTGTCCATCGCCGATGAGGATCTGGCGGACCTGCTGAGGCAGCGGTTCGGACGGGATGGAAAGCCGGAGGTCCTGTCCGGCGCCGACGGCCTGGTCCGGCTGGCGACCCTGGAAGGGGTGGACACGGTTATTTCAGCGGTGACCGGGGCGGCGGGATTGATGCCCACCTACCGGGCCGTGTGTGCGGGAAAGTGCGTGGCCCTGGCCAACAAGGAGACCATGGTAATGGCCGGCCCTCTTGTCATGGCCGAAGCCGGGAAACGGGGCAATCCCATCCTGCCCATCGACAGCGAGCACAGCGCCATCCTCCAGTCGCTTCAGGGACATCCGAGAGAAGACGTGAAGCGGGTGATCCTGACCGCGTCCGGAGGGCCCTTCCGGGAAAAATCAATGGAGGCGATGCGCCGGGCGACCCCGCAACAGGCGCTGAACCATCCAAACTGGGACATGGGGCCGAAGATCAGCATCGATTCCGCCACCATGATGAATAAGGGGCTGGAGATCATAGAGGCCCGCTGGCTTTTCGATCTCCATATGGACCAGATCGGGATATTGATTCACCCACAGAGCATCGTTCATTCCATGGTGGAATACCGGGATGGGTCCATCCTGGCCCAGATGGGGATCCCGGATATGATCACGCCCATTTCCTACGCCCTGTCGTATCCCCGGCACATCGAGACCCGGCTTCCGCCTCTTGATCTGGCCGGAGCCGATGCCTTGACCTTTGAACTGCCGGACATGGAGAAATTCAGGTGCCTGGAGCTGGCGTTGCAGGCCGCGGAGCAGGGTGGAAGCGCGCCGGCCGTGCTCAACGGGGCCAATGAAATCGCCGTGGCCGCCTTTCTCGACGGGCGTATCGGACTCCTCGATATCCCGGATCTCATTGACGGCGTCCTTCAGGCCCATGAGCCGCAGTCGATCGATGAAATCGGGGCGGTCATGGAAGCGGACGCCTGGGCGCGGAAAAAGGCGCGGGATTTTCTGGAGCGGGCGTTCGCAGGATAGGCGGGTCCGTAGCGGCAGGTGCCCCGGAAAAATGGAAAATCCGACGGTGTCGCCCCCCTCGGCCCGCGGCGGATAGAGGGAATGCCGAGATGGATTGAGGCCGGAATCTGAAAATGAATTTTATCGTCTATTATATCGTGCCGTTCGCCCTGGTGCTGGGAATCCTGATCCTGTTCCATGAACTGGGCCATTTTCTGGTTGCCAAGGCTTTCAGTGTAAAAATCCTCAAATTTTCCCTGGGATTCGGCCCGAAACTTGCGGGGAAAAAACTGGGAGAGACCGAATACCAGATTTCCGCCATCCCTCTGGGCGGATACGTGAAGATGCTCGGTGAAAACGACGAGGATGAGGAAGACCGGCCTCTCTCCCCGGAAGAAGAGCGCCGGTCCTTCAGCCACCAGCATGTGCTCAAGCGGTTGGCCATCGTGCTGGCGGGCCCGTTCTTCAATCTTTTCCTTGCCCTTGTCATCTTCTGCGGCTTCTACATGGCGGCCGGAAAACACGTCATGATCCCCCAGGTGGGAGAAGTCAGGGACGCCTCTCCGGCCCACAGGGCGGGAATCCTTAAAGGGGATATCATCGATGCCATCGACGGCCGGCACATCGAAACGTGGCTGGATATCAGGGAAAGCGTCCGGGACAACGCGGGAACGCCCCTTCATATCACCATCCTCAGGGGCGGGAAATTCCTGACCCTGACGGTTGTTCCCGAACCGCAGGTGGTCAAGAACATCTTTGGTGAAGAACGGAAATCGGCTCTCATCGGAATCGTGGCTTCCGGGAAATTCCGGACGGTGAATCTGGGATTGGCGGAGGCGCTCGGGGAGGGATTCCGGAGGACGTGGGAGTTGATTAAAATGACGGCCCTGGTGGTTGTCAAACTGCTGGAAGGCGTTCTTTCCATCAAGACGCTGGGCGGTCCCATCCTGATCGGGCAGATGACCGGCGAGGTGGCGCAGCAGAACTGGGCCTATCTGTTTCCGTTGATGGGGGTGATCAGTGTCAACCTCGGTATATTGAACCTCCTGCCGGTCCCGATCCTTGACGGGGGGTTCGTGGTTTTTCTGTTGATTGAGCTGATTATCGGAAGGCCCCTCGGTATCCGGAAACGGGAGATGGCCCAGAAAGCGGGTCTTGTCCTGTTGATGATGCTCATGGCGGTGGTCATGTATAATGATGTGGCCAGGCTATTGAAATAAAAAGAGAAAATGATCCTTGCCATCAACACCTCCACCCTTCAGTTCAGCCTCGCCCTCCTGGAAACGGACGGGAGCGTGATGGCGGAATATGCCATGTCCGAGGCCGGGGGGCATTTTGGACGGCTCATGCCCGCCCTCGATTTTCTGCTGGAATCCGTGGGGTCGGATATCCATCGGGTAGAGGGCATCGCCGTGGCCCGTGGCCCCGGCAGTTTCACCGGTCTCCGGGTCGGTCTCGCCGCGGCCAAGGGTCTTTCCCACGGGCTGGATGCGCCGGTTGTGGGAGTCTCCAGCCTTGAGGCCCTGGCAGCCCAGTTTTCGTGTCCGGCCCTCCCGGTTACCGCCATCCTGGATTCCAGGAAGGGGGAGGTGTTTATGGCCCGGTTCAGCTGGAAGGGGAATCCGGGAGACGGCCTTGTAAGGGATATGGCGGATCAATCCCTGAAAATCGCGTCCTTCTCCCGCGAATGCGGGACGCCCACCCTGATCGTTGGAAATGATTACAGGCGGCAGGCCTCTCTCCTGAAAGCCGTCGCAGGTCCCTGCGCACACCTGGCGCCGCCCCACTGCTGGAGCCTGAAGGCATCCCTTGTGGGGGGGATAGGACTCGCGCGGCTACGGGCAGGGGATGTTGATGAGCCGGCCGGTCTTTCTCCAATCTACCTTCGGCCCGCCGATATCCGGAACGGTTTCCGTCAGCCGGGGAAGACGTCCGAAAGAGGTCATTGACAAAGGAGCGGCTTGCAATATAATGAGTGCCCGACAGAGTGACTCGGGAAACGGTGGCCTCGGGCGCCCGCTCGGGTCGCGGGGCTTGGTTATGGACGGCCGGGGATGGCGTGCCTGAAAATCCATGCCCTTGAAGCCGGGATTTTGTGTTTCCGGCTCACCCGTAAATGAGTTTTGAGCACGGCTGTTTTGAAAGCAATCTTCCCTCTCTCCGGAAGCAACAGGCCGCTATGTGACGAAATGTTCGGGAAGGGTCTGGCGCAGTTGAGATCGGATTGGATACATCGCGCATAGATAACAAATGGCCCGTGGCAAGGGAAGGGATTCCTTTTATCGTCGCCGGGCTTTTCCTGACCCTGCTGTCCGGGGCACTGGGCGTGGCGGCCCTTGCCCTGCTCATGGGCGTGCTCTCCCTTTTCACCATTTTCTTTTTCAGGGATCCGGAACGGAAAAATACCTGTGAGGAACGGGCGGTCCTGACCCCTGCCGACGGGACCATCCTTAAAATCGAACGGTTCCCGGAAGGCGACAATCCGCTGGGAAAACCGGCAGTGAAGATCAGCATCTTCATGAGCATTTTCAATGTGCATGTGAACCGGATTCCTGTTGAGGGCACTGTTGTAAAGGTTGAATATCATCCGGGCAGATTTTTCTCGGCGAATCTCGACAAGGCATCAAAATATAACGAAAAAAACAGCGTGACCCTGATGACGCCAAATGCCGGACCGATCGTGGTGATTCAGATTGCGGGCCTGATCGCCCGGCGGATCGCCTGTTGGGTGAGAGAACGGGATGAAGTCGTCGCCGGCCAGCGTTTCGGCCTCATCCGTTTCGGATCTCGGCTGGAAGTCTATCTTCCTCTTGAAAGCCGGATTGTGATTCGTCCCCGGGACAAGGTGAAGGCCGGAGAAACCATTATCGGGTACCTGCCATGAAAGCGAAGCGGAAAAAAAGACCGAAAAAGGGCAATAAAAGGGGCATCTACGTGTTGCCCAACCTGTTTACCTCCGCGAGTCTGTTCGGCGGGTTTTACGCCGTCATCGGGGCCATACAGGGACGATATGAAAGTGCGGCTATTGCGATACTGGTGGCGTGCCTGTTTGACGGGCTGGATGGTAAAATCGCCCGTTATACCCATACCACGAGCCTGTTCGGGGCGGAATTCGATTCGCTTTCCGACCTGGTGGCCTTTGGCGTCGCCCCCGGGATTCTGGCCTTCGAGTGGGCACTGGAGCCTTTCGGCCGGCTGGGCTGGTTCGCCTGCTTTATGTATGTGATCTGCGGGGCGCTTCGACTCGCCAGGTTCAACGTCCAGCGAAACTCGGTGCAGGCCGGTTATTTCCGGGGTCTTCCGATTCCGGCCGCTGCCAGTTTTATCGCCTCCCTGGTCCTTTTTATGTCCTATCTGGGAGGATTGCCCGGGGCCCGGCATATCCTGATCCTGGTTTTCATCTACCTCCTTTCCTTTCTGATGGTCAGCACGCTCGAATATCCGAGTTTCAAGGAACTTGAATTGAAAAAACAAAAGCCGTTCAATGTCCTTGTGACGGCCATCCTGATCCTCACGGTTATCGCCTATAAACCCCGGATCACACTCTTTCTGGTTCTTCTGGTTTATACGGGACTGGGTCCGGTGGCGACCGTGCGGCGGCGCCGTAAAAAGTTTGAGGCCGCACGCGGGTCGAAAAAACCGGGACCCCTGAGGCCGGAGAGCGAGGCCCGCCGGGAAATGGTTCGGTGATGTGTCATGCGGATTACGGGGGGCCGTGCCCGCGGCCGTATTCTGATGACGCCAAAGGGGTACAATATCCGGCCGACCTCGGATCGCGTGAGGGAGGCCATTTTTAACATCATCGGACAGGACCTTTCCGGGCTTAGGGTGCTGGATCTCTTTTCAGGCACGGGCGGCCTCGGAATCGAGGCCCTGAGCAGGGGGGCATTCCCGGCCCTTTTTGTCGACTGTTCGCCGGATGCCGTGCGACTTGTGGAAGAAAACCTGGCCCGTTGCGGGTTCCGAGACGTGGGGGCCGTCATCCGGTGGGATCTGAACAGGGGGCTCCCGGTGCGCCATCCGTTTATGCGGGATCCGGCGCACCTTGTTTTTCTCGATCCGCCTTACGGGCAGGGCGTCCTTGTGCCGTTGCTGGGGAAACTTTCCCCTGGCCGCGTGCTGGAAAAGGGGGCGCGGGTGGTGGCGGAGACCCGAAAGACGGAGACTCTTCCCGGCGTGGTGGGGAAGATGGAACGGGTGCTCACCCGGACTTACGGGGATACGCGGATCAGCGTGTATGAAACTGCGCAGTGATCGGAGGCCGGTTGGGCCCGGCCATTTTTCCGTTACCGGTCGAAACGGTAAATGAGGTACGAGGAGATCCATGAACAAAACAGCCATTTATCCCGGATTTTTTGATCCCATAACCAATGGGCATCTGAGTATTGTGACCCGGGGCTTGCAGATCTTTGACCGGGTCGTGATTGCCATCTTGAACAATCCCCAGAAGGTCCCCCTCTTTACCGTCGAGGAGCGGATCTGCATGATAAGAGAGAGTCTCATAGGGGAGCCGAACGTGGAAGTGGACACCTTTGACGGGTTGCTGGTGGATTATGCCGTAAGGAAAAATTCCCGGGTGGTCATGCGGGGACTCCGGGCCCTTTCCGACTTCGAATATGAATTCCAGATGGCCCTGATGAACCGAAAACTGAATCGGGATGTTCAGTCCATTTTCCTTATGACCGACTACAAATGGTTCTATACCAGTTCCACCATCATCAAACAGGCGGCGAGGTTCGGCGGCGATGTCAGTGACCTGGTGCCCCCTGTGGTAAATGAGAAATTGAGGGAAAAATTCGCATCATTAAAAAATGCTTGACACGGTTTTCGGGTTAAGCCATATTTATTACTCATAAAATCCAGACTCCTCAATAAAGGGAAGCGGGACGAGGGGCCGGCCCTTTCGGGAAGGGCGAAATGTCTGTATTCCGCCGGACCGGATTGCGTGAAAAGAGGCGCAAACGGAGATGTCCCTTGGTGGCGAGGGATGAAGACAGTTCAGCTGGCAGGTCTATTCCGTTTTCCTCCGCCACCTCGCCACAGGAGTGGTGCTACGGAGACGCCGGGGAGTTGGGAAAAGAAATTGATGCCGTATCTGTTCGAGGATTCAAGGGGGAGGAGGATCAGCTGTGGCCTTGACCAAGGAGAATATCATCAATTGTATCTACAATCAGGTCGGACTGAGCAAGAGCAAATCCCGGGTGGTCATCGAGAGTCTCCTTGAGATCGTGAAGCGGACATTGGAGAGCGGAGAGGATATCCTGATCAGCGGTTTCGGAAAATTCGAGGTAAAGGAAAAATCCGCAAGAAGAGGCCGGAATCCACAGACCACCGAGGATCTCCAGTTAAGGGCCAGAAGAGTTGTTGTTTTCAAGACATCCGGCGTCCTGAGAAAAAAAATCAATCAATCCTGATATC
>CAZCVB010000017.1:0-18146 GCA_964501805.1 uncultured Desulfobacteraceae bacterium
CCGTCATGATCTGCCTGCCCCTGCTGACCGCCATTTTCGACGTGGTGGGCATCTTCGGGGGATACCTGATCGGCGTAAAACTGCTGGGTGTGAACGCCGGCGTCTATTTCAGTGAAATGGCCGCCTATGTGGACATGGCGGATGTCCTGGAAGGCATCTACAAATCCTTCAGCTTCGGCATCCTCATCATCTGGGTGTGTTGCTTCAAGGGGTATTATACCGGTATCTTCACGGGGTTCGGCGCCGAGGGCGTGAGCCGTTCCACCATCCAGGCGGTGGTGATGTCCTTTGTGCTGATCCTGGTATGGGATTATTTCATGACCTCGCTCCTTTTCTGAGGAACGCATGATCCGGGTAGAAGATCTGCATAAATCATTTGACGGGAATGCGGTCCTGCGGGGGGTCTCCCTGGAGATCCGGAAGGGGGAGGTGGTCGCCCTCATCGGAGGGAGCGGATGCGGCAAGAGCGTGCTGCTCAAGAACATCTCCGGCCTCATGAAACCGGACCGCGGCAGGGTCCTGGTGGACGGGAAGGACATGAGCCGCTTGAAAGGAAAGGACCTGGTCGCCATGCGGGACCGGCTGGGCTACCTTTTTCAGGGCGGCGCCCTGTTCGATTCCATGACCGTTTTCGAAAATGTGGCCTTTCCCCTGAGGGAAAAACGCCGTCTCGGAAAGGGGGAGATCCGGGAACGCGTTCAAAGGGAGCTGGGCCACGTGGGCCTCACCGGGTCCGAGCGGAAGTTTCCCTCCCAGATCAGCGGGGGCATGGTCAAACGGGCGGCCCTGGCCCGGTCCCTGATCCTGGACCCGGAGATCATGCTCTTTGACGAGCCGACCACCGGGCTGGACCCGGTAATGGGGCACGCCATCCTGAACCTGATCGACACCTGCCGGAGGCAGCTCTCTTTTACGGCGATCATCGTCACCCACGAGATCCCGGCGGTGTTCGATATCGTGGACCGGGTGATCATGCTCCACGAGGGCGTGGTCCTTGCCCAGGGGACGCCGGCCGAATTCGCGGCGCTGGAGGAACCGGCCGTCCGCGCCTTCATGGGCGGCATCCATCCGGGAGCGGGGCGCCTGAACCGCGGGGAGGTCTCCTCCGGAGCCGGGTCCGCCGCGGAAAGTCGGGGAGCATAAATATAAACGAAATTATCAGGGATATTTTTTAACTTATTGGAATCATATCGAAATAATCAATCGTGTTCCAGGAGGACGCGGATGCCACGGTATGGGGTGTATGCGGGCCGAACACCTCGTGCCGGGCAGGGGGCAGCGAGCGGATGAGAAAATTCGATGTTGAGCTGGCCGTGGGCCTGTTTATGATCGCCGGGATACTCTGCCTGGGCTACCTGACCATCCGGCTGGGAAAAATGGAGGTTTTGGGCGGAAAGGGGTATGAACTCAGGGCGGTATTCGCCAACAGCGGGGGCCTGAAAACCGGGGCCCCGGTGGTGATCGCCGGCGTGGAGGTCGGCCGCGTGAAACGGATCGTTCTGCATGATTACCAGGCCGAGGTCTTTCTCAACCTCCCGGCCGGCGTGAAGGTCCAGGCCGATGCCATCGCCTCGGTCAAGACCAAGGGGCTGATCGGTGAAAAATATGTTGAGATAACCGCGGGGGGGTCCGATGAGATATTAAAGGCCGGCGATCTCATCCGGGAGACCGAGCCGGCCGTGGACCTGGAACAGCTGATTTCAAACTACGTGTTCGGGAAACTCTAAAAGCGCCGGGAGGTTGCGCAAGGTGTTCGCGTATCTGAAAAAGGGATGTATTATTTTCTGTCTGGTCCTCTCCACTGCGGCTCCCTGCCTCGCGGGGCAGCCCACGGAACAGATCCGGGAGACCACGGACAAGATCATCGCCATTGTCACGGACCCGGCCCTGAAGCCGCCCGAAAAGGCGGAGGAAAAGAAGGTGCGGATCCGGGAGGTCGTCAACGAGCGGTTCGACTGGCGGGAAATTTCGCGGAGGACGCTTGCCCGGAAATGGAAACGAAGGACCGAAAAAGAGAAAGCGGAATTCGTCCGCCTGTTCGGCCGCCTGCTGGAACGGACATATCTGGCCCAGGTGGAGGGATATTCCGGTGAAAAGGTCCTTTACCTGAAGGAGGCCCTGTACAAGGGCGGGTTCGCCGAGGTGGAAGTCAAGATCGTGAACAAGCAGGGAACCGAGATCCCGGTCACTTACAAGCTCAGGAAAAGGGGCGACAAGTGGCTTGTTTACGATATCTCCATTGAAGGGAGAAGCCTGGTCAACAATTACCGGAAGCAGTTTCAGAGGATGTCCTACCGGCGCCTCATCAAGCAGTTGAAGGCCAAGGTAGCGCAGAAGACATAGCCCCGGAGCCGGGGAAGAGGAGGAATCCACAGGTTGTGAGAAGACTGCTGGCCATCATGATATGCCTTTCCGTGTGCGTGCTCTTCCCGGGCATGACGGCGATCGCCGGTTCCGGGGCGGATCCGGGACGGGCCGGAACGGTGCGGCTCAGGGACGTGGAGGTCCGGCCGGACGGGTACGGCGGTTATTTTTATCAGTACCGCGACAAAGCGGGTCACACGCACACCACCAACTGCGTGGATTTCATCCCCGATGCGTTCAAGGAGGCGCGGAAGGCGGACCGTCCGGCCCCGACGGTCGCAGAGGCCTCGGTTCCCGCCGGAGAGGCGGACGCGGGAGAAGATGCGGAGGAGATGGAGGGCCCGGAAGAGGAAGAGGACGACGCCGACCGGATCGCCGATCCCCTTGAACCGCTGAACCGGGTTTTTTTCCAGTTCAACGACCGGCTCTATTTCTGGTGCATCAAGCCGCTGGCTACGGGCTACGGCAAGGTGGTCCCCGAGCCGGTAAGGATCGGGGTCCGCAACTTTTTTTCCAACCTGTGCATGCCGATCCGGGCGGTGAACTGCCTGCTGCAGGGAAAAATCAGGGGATTCGGGATCGAGATCTCCCGGTTTGTGATGAACTCCACCGTGGGGGTGGCCGGGCTCTGGGACCCGGCCAAGAAGATTTTTCGCCTGGAACCTCAAAACGAGGACTTCGGCCAGACTCTCGGCTCCCTGGGGATGGGCCCCGGCATCTATATCAACTGGCCGATCCTCGGGCCCTCCAGCATCCGGGACTCGGTCGGGTTTATGGGAGATGAATTCCTCAACCCGGTGAACTACGGGATTGATCGCCTCAAATACCGGGCCGCCATCTACGGGTACGACAAGACAAACCGTGTGTCGCTGACGCTGGGGACCTACGAGGCCCTCAAAAAGGCCGCCTTCGACCCCTACGTGGCCCTCCGGGAGGCCTATTTCGAAAACCGGCGGTACCTGATCGAGAGATAGGCCGGTTTTCGTCTTTTCCAGGTCAGTATTCGATCCCCTTGCGGGCCCGCGCGCCCGTGTAATAGGGGTGTTTCCGCTGCACGAATTCCGTCACGTAGTCGGCTGCGTCGATGATCTCGGGCAGGCCCGCCCTTCCGGTCATCACCAGTTCGATCTTTCCCCTGCAGCCCGCCATGATGTCCAGGATCTGTTCTTTTTCGAGCAGCTTGAATATGGTGGTGTTCAGGATCTCGTCGCACACCAGCAGGTCGGTTCCCGAGGCGATCACGTCCATGGCATGGGAGAAGGCGAGGCCCGCGTGTTCGAAATGGACGGCATCCGGGCCCCGGGAGAGGATGAATGGGTGCTTTCCGGGGCAGAAGTAGCGGAGATTGGGGAGGCTTTCGAATACGGCCGTTTCCCCGGAATCGCCGGATTTCATGAACTGGACGAAGTCGACCCTGAGCCCGGCCCCCGCCGCCCTGACGGCCAGTCCCACGGCCCGGGTGGTCTTTCCCACCCCTTCGCCGTAGTAGACGTGGACAAGGCCCAGGCCCTCATCCCGGATCAGCCCCGATCTTTTCCCTTTGTAGTAGATGGCGCACCCCTCTCCGGGCCGCCCGGGGTCCGGTCACGTGTTCCGGCCGTGAATATCACGGGCCGGTCCGGGATCGACCGCCGGTTCCTTCCGCCCTTTTTCAAAAGAAGGCTATACCGGGTTTCGGCCGGGGTGTCAAATCGGAAAGGCCCGCGGGCATCCGGAAGGGACGCCCGCGGGCCTCTTTTGATGATCCGCGTGGGTTACTGGTTCAGGATATCGTCCGGGACAATCCCTTTCAGGTGTGGGAATTCATCCTTCATGTGAGGGATCTGCATGGCTTCCATGAACTGCTGCTGGAAGTCCTCCTCAACGGTCAGCTCGATATATTCCACGTTCCTGGCCACCCAGTTGGCCTCGGCCCGCTTTTCCCGGTTGAGAAGGGCGGCCCGGGCCCCGTCGCCGGCCGCGTTTCCCACGGAAACGATCCTTTCGATCTCGCAGTCCGGAAACAGCCCCATGATCAGGGCCTTTTCCCTGTCCACGTGGGTGCCGAAGGCCCCGGCGATCTTGACCTTGTCCAGCTTCTCCACGTTCATCCGGCGCATCATGAGCTTGCACCCGCAATAGAGGGCGCCCTTGGCCAGCTGGATCTGCCGGATATCCTTCTGGGCGATCACCACGTCCTTTCCGATGGAGGTCTCCTCGGCCCAGGCGATGACGAATTCGGGCTGGTTGTTGTCCGGGTTCTTTCGGTAGCGGTCGGATTTCTGCCGGGGATTGAACCTGCCGCTTTTCAGGACAACGCCGGCACGGTAGAGTTCCGCCAGCACGTCCAGGATGCCGGACCCGCAGATCCCCTTGGTCTTCATCTCCTCGGGCTTCGAATAGCTCTTCCATGAATCCCGCCCGATGACCTTGTAGTCCACTTCGTGGGTCTTCGGGTCGATCTTGATCCGCTCGATGGCGCCGGGCGCGGCCCGCATGCCGAAGGTCAACTGGGCGCCCTCCAGTGCCGGTCCCGTGGCGCAGGAGGAGGAAATGAGCTTGTCCTTGTTGCCCAGGACAAGCTCTCCGTTGGTCCCGATATCGATGATCAGCTGGATCTCTTCTCCTTTGTAGGGCTCCTCCGCGATCAGGACGCCCACGTTGTCGGCGCCCACGAATCCCGCCTCGTTGGGAAGGACATGGACGTAGGCGCCCCTGTTCATGTCAAGCCCCAGGTCCCGCCCCTTCAGGTCGAGTCCCTGGTGGATGACGGGAGGGAAGGGGGCCAGGCCCACGTGCTCGGGGTCCAGCTGGAGCAGGATGTGGTGCATGGCCGTGTTGCAGACAATGGTCACGTCCTCGATGTCTTCCGTGGCCAGCCGGAGGTACTCCTTTCCTTCCTCTGGAACCTCCACCCACTCCTCGGCGGTCTCCCCGTCATCTTTCTTCTTCACCTTCTTTCTGGGCGGATGGGTGGACGCCACGGCCTGTCGCATGATGGTGTTGAGGCCCTCGATGATGTCGTTGCTCATCCGTTCGAGGCCGCCTGGGTTCATCATGTGGTAGGTGATGCGGCTCATGACATCCTCGCCGTACTTGCACTGGGGATTCATGAGGGACTGGGTGTCCAGGACCTCCATGGTGCTCAGGTTGCAGAAGTACCCGGCCACGGTGGTGGTCCCGATGTCGATGGCGATGCCGAACGCATTCTCCGTCTTCCCGGGCCGCACCCGGATGATCTCCCGGTCCATCCATACGCTGACGGTGACCTTCCATTTGCCTTCCCGGAGGGTATTGGGGAGGGCCCTGAGGGCATGAAAGTCCATTACCAGGCCAGAGAGGCCGTGGGCCGCTTCCAGGGCCTCGGTCAGGCGCTCGAAATCCCCGGTGGGATCGTCGAACGCCGGGGGCGTCATCTCCACGTAGTAGAGCCGGACCGCCGGGTTGTGTTCGATATGGATTTCCCGGGCCGCCTTGCTGACCACCTGCTTCCCGGCCCTGGATTCCTCGGGAACAAACACGAGGGCGTCGCCCTCCAGCCGTGCGCAGCATCCCAGCCGGTAACCCTCTTTTTTCTGGGCCTCGTTGATGAATTTTTCCTCTTCCTCCTGCCACGGGGAGACATTGGCCGGGCTGGAGACGATGCCGAACTTCTCGAAACGGCCTTCCTCGATTCTCACCTTGCACTTGCCGCAGACCTTTTTCTCCCCGCAGAGGGCCTCGATGTCCACGCCCAGCTGCCGGGAGGCCTCGATGATGGAGATCCCTTTTTTGACCTCACCCCTCCTTCCGGACGGCTGAAATATGATCTTTACCTTTTCCATGGAGCTTCCTTTTCAGTTCGTCACCCGTTTCGGGCGGATGGATCCATCGCGCCGGGCCGTTCCGGGCGGAACTGCCCGGCGCAGGTGCAAAACCGGATGCCGGGAGGCGTCTCCCTACTTGTTCTGGAGTTTCCGGAGCTGGGAAATCATCTTGATGGCCTCCTGGACCGCGTTCCCCGCCGATTCGGCATAACCGTCGGCGCCGAAGAGGCTTGCCACGTCGCTGGTCAGGGGGGCGCCCCCCAGCATGATCTTTACGTTGGGGTTCTTTTCCTTGATCATCTGCACCACCTTCTTCATCCCCATCATGGTGGTGGTCATCATGGCGGAAAGGGCGACGATCTCCGAATCCGTGCGCATCTGCTCCTCGGCGAACTTGTCGAGGG
Source organism: uncultured Desulfobacteraceae bacterium (assembly GCA_964501805.1). GTDB lineage: Bacteria > Desulfobacterota > DSM-4660 > Desulfatiglandales > Desulfatiglandaceae > CAZCVB01. The sequence goes on from CAZCVB010000017.1 coordinate 6,554, forward strand.
GGACGTCCCTGCCCAGGTCGTGAACCGTGAACCCGGCCACCTCGAACATCATCTTGATGAGGTTTTTCCCGATGTCGTGAACATCCCCCTGCACGGTGCCGATCACCACCTGGCCTTTTATCCGCTGGTCCAGATCCTCCAGGGTGATGTGGGGCTTCAGGATGTCCAGGCCCGCGTAAAGGCAGTCCGCGGCCATGAGGAGTTCCGGGACAAAGTATTCATGCTGGTCGTAAAGGTCTCCCACGATCTCCATGCCCGCGGCAAGCCCGTTCATGACGGCATCGTAGGCGTTCAGGCCTTCGTCCACCACCTTCTGGGCCGCCTCCTTGATCTTGTCCTCCTCGAAGTTCACGACCCCGTCACTCAGCGTTTTGAGCAGTTCCTCTTTCAGTTCTTCCTTCCCCATATCCTTGTTCCTCCTTGTTCTTGTTGAGTGTGCATCCCTGTGACGCCCCGCGGGCGGGCCCGCAGGGCCGGCCGGTTTCACCGGATCGCTTCGCAGGCGGCAGAATCCGGAAATCCGTCGTTCGGACCGGAGCCGCCCGGTGATGATCAGAGCCGTCCCACCGCGGGCGACGGCACCTTGCCCAGTTCCTTGATGGCCCGGTTGATGGCCGCCATGTTCTCCGGTTTTACGTCGGGCCAGATGTCGCATCCCGGCCAGACCGCGTCGACCCCGGCGTCGATGCACTTCTGGACGGCGGCCCGTATCTCGTCCTCCGATGCCGTGCTGGGCAGGCTGAACCCGTCATAGTCCCCGAACAGCAGGACCTCGTTTCCGATCTTCTTCCGGGTCTCGGAAAGGGTGTTCTTGTGGTCCACGCTGATCACCTCCGCGCCGCAGTCGTTCATCAGCTCGATGATCAGGTCCGTGGACCCGCATATGTGAAGGATCTTCGGAGAATCCCAGGCCTCGAATATCTTCCGGAGCCTCGGCTGGATGATCATCTTGAACAGCCGGGGACTCAGAAGGTCGGCGCCGGTTCCCATTTCCCTGAGGCTCACGTAATCCGCGCCGATCTCCCGGTAGTGCCGGCCCAGGTCGATGATCAGGTCCACCATCTTGTCCAGCAGGGCCTCCACCTTTGCCTTGTCCTTCAGGGCCATCTTCATGAGCACGTCCAGTTCCACCATCTGGCCCGCCAGGGTGAAGGGGCCGAGGAGCCAGGTCCCGATGGCGTATCTGTCGCCGATCTTCTCCTTGAGCATGCGGATGGCCCCGTCCACCACCGGCATGCGGTTCCTTTGAAGGTAATCCTCCGGGACCACCACCTCGTCCGGGGAGGGCCACTTGTGGGGAATGGTGGGGAAAAGGATCCCTTCGGCGTCTTCATAGATGCTGATCCCCAGTCCGAAGGCCTCGGGGATGGTGCACATGTCATACGGCACCACGGCCGCGTCGAACCCGAACATCTCCATGGACCGGATGGCGGACTCGGCCATGTTTTCGGCGGTCAGGTGGATCTGCGGGAAGGGGATGCCGAGGGCATCGATGGCCGGGGCCGTCACCATTCCCTGCCCGCTGAAACAGGGCATGGTATCGATGGGCTTCCTGGCAAACAGGTTCAGGACCCTTTCTCTTGATGTCATTTCTGTCATGGTCTGCTCCTTTCGGATGAGGTTTTTTCGAGCGGCCCGCGAACGGGGCGGGGCGCATCGGTTGCGTCAGTGCATTAAAAGGGCGGCCGCTTATCCCGTGCCGGCCGCGCCCGGGTTCACTTTCAGGCCCGGCTGGGGTTCCAGCGCGGCGGTGGGGCAAACGGCCGCGCATTCCCCGCACGGCGGGCAGGTCCGGGCGATGAGATCCGCGTCAAGGGACATGGTCAGGCGTGTTTCAATCCCCCGGAACGCGAAATCGAGAAGGGGGACGCCGTTCCGGTTGGTGCAGACCTGGACGCATTTTCCGCAGAGGACGCACCGGCCGGGGTCGTAGGTGATGAACGGGTTCGTGGTATCCAGGGGCGGGCGCTCCTCGGGAAGGCCCCTGAAGTCTTCCGGCGTCTTCAGCTTGACCTTGAGTTTCGGGGCCAGCTTCTGCAGTTCGCACTTCTTGTTTTTCCAGCAGTTCCGGCAGTCCAGGTCATGATAGGCCAGGAGAAGGCGGAAGGCCGTTCGCCGGAGCCTGAGGGCCTCCGGGGCCTGCGTGTGCACCACCATGCCTTCGGCCACCGGCTGTGTGCACGCGGTCACCGGGCCTCTCCCCTCCACCGTCACGTAGCAGAGGCGGCACCCGCCGAAGGGGAGTTCGGCCTCCGGGAGATAACAGAGATGGGGGATGTAGATCCCGGCATCCAGCGCGGCCTGGAGGATTTTCGTCCCCTTTTCCGCGGTCACCTGTTGGTCGTCAATGGTCAGTTCGATCGATTCCGTCATGATCTAATCCTGTTTCGGAACATTATCGGCGGGAGACAGCTTTACCACGGCATTGTACTCGGGAGGGCAGACCTCCAGGCAGTTCCCGCACTTGATGCATTTTTCCTGGTCGATCACCTTGTATCGCTTGGCATGGGCGGTGATGGCCTCGGAAGGACAGACCACCACACAGTGCTCGCATCCCCGGTAGCACTTGTCCGGGACGATGTAATAGGCGATCAGGTCACGGCATATCAGGGCGGGACAGCGTTTTTCCAGGATGTGGGCCTCGTATTCCTCCCTGAAATAGCGGATCGTCGTGAGGACCGGGTTGGGCGCCGATTTGCCGAGTCCGCACAGGGATCCGGCCTTGATGTCCTCCCCCAGGGAGACCAGTTGTTCCAGGTCCTCCGGTTTCCCTTCGCCCTTTACGATGTCTTCAAGGATGCTCAGCATCTGGCGGGTTCCCAGCCGGCACATGGCGCATTTTCCGCAGGATTCCTTGACCGTGAAATCGAGGAAAAACCGGGCCGCGTCCACCATGCAGTTGTCCTCGTCCATGACGATCATGCCGCCGGATCCCATCATGGCCCCCGCCGCGGTCAGGGAATCGAAATCGATGGGGGTGTCCAGGAACTCCTCCGGAAGGCATCCGCCGGAGGGGCCGCCCGTCTGCACGCCCTTGAACCGCTTCCCGTCCTTCACGCCCCCTCCGATGGCGTTGATCACGGTGTCCAGCTTCGTGCCCATGGGGACCTCCACCAGGCCGACGTTCTCCACTTTCCCCGCCAGGGCGAACACGGCCGTTCCCTTGCTCCGGTCGGTGCCGACGGCGGCGAAGGCGTCCGCGCCCCGGTCGATGATCACCGGGATGTTGGCGAAGGTCTTCACGTTGTTGAGCTGGGTCGGTTTTTGCCACAGTCCGGACTCGATGGACTGGGGGGGACGCACGCGGGGGAATCCCCGCTTTCCCTCTATGGAATACATGAGGGCGCTCGACTCCCCGCAGATAAAGGCCCCCGCGCCCTGGAAGACCTCGATACGGAAGGCGAACCCGCTTCCCAGGATGTCGTCGCCCAGGAGTCCCAGTTCCTCTGCCTGTGAAATGGCCGTCTTCAGCCGTTCCACGGCGAGCGGGTACTCCATGCGGGTGTAGATGTAGCCCTGGGGCGAGCCCAGCGCATAGGCGGTGATGATCATCCCTTCCAGCACGGCCTGGGGATCGCTTTCCAGTACCACCCGGTCCATGAAGGCGCCGGGGTCCCCTTCGTCCGCGTTGCAGACCACGTACTTGGGCGTGGCCTCGGCCCTGAGGCACGCGGCCATTTTCTGCCCGGTGGGGAAGCCGGCCCCGCCCCGTCCCCGGAGACCCGAGCGGTCGATTTCGTCCACGATTTCTTCGGGGGTCATTTCGAGCGCCCTGGCAAGGCCGCTGTATCCGCCCAGGGCGATGTAGTGGCGGATGTCCTCCGGGTCGATGAACCCGCAATTGCGGAGGATCAGCCGCTGTTCGTGTTCGGTCCGCGGCAGTTCCGGGATATGGGGGGGCGTATCGCCGTCGCCGCCCTCAAGGGTGCCGAGGGCGAATTCCATGCAGGGATCGTCCTCGATCAGGAATCCCTCCACCAGCCGGGGGACCATCTCCGGGGTCACGTTGTTGTAACAGATCCGGGGATAATCCGGTTTGCTGATGATCACCAGCGGTTCGTAGTTGCAGAATCCGATGGAGCCGGTCCGCAGGATGACGGCCCGGACATTCAGCCGGTCGAGTTCCTTCTCAAAGGCCGAAACCACCTCCAGGGCGCCCGCGGCCCGGTCGCTGGTGGCCGTTCCGATGCGGATGACGGGGGTGCCGTCCGTCTCCAGGGGTTCCCAGCGGGAAAGGGCCTCTTTTTTTATCTCTTCAAATGTCATTGCGGTCTCTTGTCCTGCGATCCGGAGCGGTCACGCGCTCTCAGGGGTGTTTCCGGGGTCATCTCCCTCCGCCCCGCCGGCGGCGTCCGCTTCCATTTTCAGGTTGACCAGGACCTCGTCCACCTTGGTGGGGGTCATCCTCGGGTAGATCTTATCGCCGATGACCATCACGGGCGCCAGCCCGCAGCAGCCGATGCAGGCGACCCGGTCCAGGCTGAATTCGCCGTCCTCCGTGATGCCGCCCACCTTGATGTCCAGCGTCCTCTCCAGCGCTTCCAGGACCAGTTCTCCCCCCACCATGTGGCAGGCGGTCCCCATGCACATCTGGATGGGGTGTTTTCCCAGGGGCGTGAACCGGAAATGGTTGTAGAAAGAGGCCACGCCGTGGACCTGGGCGTCATTCATCCCCAGGTGGGCCGCCACCTCGCGGACGGCGCCGGGCGAGAGATACCCCAGGGTGTCCTGGACCGCCTGCAGGATGGGAATGAGGCGGTTTTGGTCCTTCTCCTGCCGGGAAAGCAGTTCCCGGACCTGTTCCAGTTCTCTTTCTTCTTCGGCGTTCGGTGTCCGATCCATCACGCGTTCGACTCCTTTGACAGAAACTTGGGGATGTCGCCTGCTTCCGACGGCCCCAGAACGATCTCCCACGCGGGAAGCTCCTCTTCCAGTTCGTCCTTCAGTTTCTTGGCCACACCGGGGATGATCAGTTTCCGGTGGGCCACCTTCTGTTCCACCTTGTGGCGGTCAAGGAAATCGGCGATGGCCTCGCCGGTGAATTTCCCGGACGTCCAGGCGGCAAGAACCCCGATCCCTCCGGTGTCCTTGATGCACAGAAAGGCCGGAATGCCGGCCTCCTCGATGGCCGCGGAAACAATGAAGAAATCGAGGGCGTAGTTGGTGGAGATGAGGACCGGGGCGTTCTCATCCGGGTTGCTGATTTCGTAGACCTTTTCCTCCACGGTCATGGGCCTTCGGGGGTCGCTGAAGATATTGAACCGGTGGACCAGAAGCGGAAAGATGAATTCCTTTTCCATCAGGGAGGTCACCACGATCCCCGCATACCGGATCATGAGAACGGAGATGGCCAGGGCCTCTTCGTACTTGTCCCCGTACATGTTGCAGGGGAAACAGAGGGTCGGGTATCCCAGGGGACGGAAGCCCTTTTTCAGGGCCGCGCGGCGGATGAGGGTCTGGTCCCTCAACCCCTCCATCATGTTCCCGGCGCCCGCGTCGATCACGCAGTCTTCCACGCCCGCGGCCTTCAGCCCGGTGGTGACGGCGATGACGTCATCCAGGCCGTTCCCCCGGACCCCGGCCGGGAGACCCAGTTCCTTCAGCCGCGGGACGGCCGCTTCCATGTTTTCACGGGTAACGGGATAGACGAGAGGTTTTTTGTCCGCGCACAGGGAGGCGGCGGCAAAGAGGGCGTCCGTGTCTTCGGACATGAGGATCAGCGGGAGATCGCAGGCGCCGGCCGCCTTTTTGACCAGGGCCTCGAACCGTTCCCGGTCGCCCGAGTCGTGGGAGAGCGCGATCAGGTCCGCCTTGAGTTCATGGCCGATCCTTTCAAACCGGAGCCCCTTGATCCGTTCAATGGCCTCTTCGATGTCTGAATCGTCCAGCGTATCGGAGATGCGCACGGCGATCCCGGGGGCGTGAAAAAAGGCCTTCTCATGGCGGAACATGACCTCTTCCTCGCCCACGGCCACGGCGTTTTTCCCCGTTCCGATGGTGACCAGCCGGATGGGCGGGGCCATGGCGCCTTCGAGTTCCGCCCGGACCTCCGGGGAGAGATACGGGCACTGGTCCAGCCCGGCGGCCCCGTTGGCCAGCTTCATGGCAAAGGCGAAGCAGGTGGCAAAACCGCATTCCTTGCAGTTGGTCTTGGGCAATTTCTTCATGATCTCAGCACCCTTGAGCGCCATAGCGAATATCCTCCATTCTTTTTCAGCCTGTCTCCGGCCTTTTATCTTCCCTCTACTCCGAAATCATCTTCCGGATCAGCCCGAGCACCTCCGGGTGCCTCAGGATGAGAAGGTTCGCGCCCGCCAGGAGAAAGGTCATCCCGGTGATCGCCTCCCAGAGGATCCCCTGTTCGCGGTTTTCCCTGGCCTCGCGGGTCCGCCAGCACTCCACGCCCACGTCCGCCAGGACCGGCATCTGCATCATCTTGTCCTTGTCCACCAGGCCGAACTGCTTGATGCTCTCGATAATGGAAAAGGTGTATTCCATGCCGTAACCGAGGGCCGAGGAGGTGGGATCCACGACAATCTTTTCGGGCGGGAAAAATTTGCACAGGGCGATGTTCAATTCTTTGGTCAGGTTGGCGTCCATGGAGGCCTGGGCCACGATGGCATGCCCGTGTTCCAGGGCGGCCTGGGCCACTTCCATGTAATTCCCCTTCAGCACGGGGCCCAGGAGCAGGTTCTTCCCGGCACAGACCCGGGCCGTCTCCACCAGGACCTCCGCGTCCTTGTCCTCCACGGCCGTCCCCCAGACGACCAGCGGGACCTGCACGGCGTCCGCCACCCGGGCGACCGTCTCGGCCGCGTCCGCCGCTGCCGTGTCTTCGCCCAGGGGATCCGTGCCGGCCAGGCGGAGAAAGAGGATTTCCGCGCCGAAATCGTCCACGCATCTCTTTCCCCAGTCAACGGGGTCGGACACGGCATCCCCGAACGGTTCAAGGACAGGGGCCGCCCAGTTCCGGGGCGCCGTGTCCATGATCTCGAGGGCAAGGCCCGGGGGGTTGGGAAGGGCGCCTTCGAAGAAATGGAAGGGAAGGGTGTCCTCCCCCCCGATGTTCCGGGCCTTTTCGCCCGTGCCCAGCGCCACTTCCCGGATCTTCGCGGCATATTTTTCCAGGGGTGCCTCGAACGTCATGACGTGCCTCCTTTATACTTCCAGCCAGGAATTGGAATAGAGGGTTTTTCCCATCAGGACCTGGGCCGTCTTTACATATGCCTGATCCTCTTTTGAAAGTCCGGAGAGGTCCATGTCGTCTTCATCCATGGCCCGGTGAATGATGGAGACCGTCTCCGGCATCTTCCCCCGGACCAGGCGGACGAGTTCCGCGTCAAAACCGCTGACAATCGCCGCGTCCTGACCGTACCGGGCGATAATGACCAGAAACGTGCGGTTCAGGAGCCCTCTCAGTTCCTTGGGGGCGCCGTAGGAGAGGTTGGACAGCCCGCAGACCGACTTCGCGCCCGGCGCAAGGTCGGGTATCATCTGGATGAACTCCATGTATGCGAGGACCTGCCGCTGGTCCACGCCCACGGGCATCAGGACCGGATCGATCCAGATGTCCTCGTTCGGGATCCCCAGTTCCCCGGCGTATTCCAGCGATTCCAGGATGCTTCCGGCCCGTTCATCCGCGTCCGAGGGGAGCCCCGTATCGTTGATCACCGACAGGACCAGGCCCGAACCGTATTTTTTCGCCAGCGGCATCATGGTCTGCCGGCTTTCCTCGGTCCCGGACGCGGAATTGAGCAGCGCCTTCTTGCTGCACCGCTTGAGGCCCGCCTCCATGGCCTCCGGGTTGGTGGTATCCAGGCACAGGGGGATGTCTGTGCATCCCTGGACCGTATCCACCATCCATTCCATGGTCTCGGCGGGCGCCTTTTTCACCGGCCCCACATTCAGGTCCAGGTAGTCCATGCCGTTCTTGGCCTGTCCCTCCACGTATTGCTTGACCGGTTCGGGGTCCCGGTCCTTTATGGCCTGGGAGATGGTCTTGGACATCACGTTCAGGTCTTCACCGATGAGAATCATGGCATATCCTCTCTTTGACGGTTTTCTGTTTTGCCGGATCGCGATGAGATAAATGACCCGGATGGGATTTTCGGACATCAGGGTAGGGGAGGCGAGGGGATAATTCAATCGTCCAAAGGATGATTTTTATCGTCCCATCGGACGATTTTCGGTCGAAAAGGCGGCCGTCCCGCCGCAGGTGGGCGCAGAGACCGGAAAAACGCCCGAAGAAGCGGGCGGGGGAGGCGGTGACGGGGGATCAGGCCTCGATATCCACGATACCGATCCGGATGGCGAGCTGGATCAACTGGGAGATATTTTCGATCTTCAGCTTTTCCATGATCTTTGTCCGGTGGGTCTTGACGGTGCTCGGGCTGATGCAGAGGATATCGGATATCTCGCGGGTGGAGCGGCCCTCGGCGATCATCTGAAACACCTCCCGCTCCCGGTTGGAGAGGGTCCCGTAAAGCTCTTCCCTCAGGGACTTCCGTTTCGTGGACACGTAGTCCTGCACCACCAGGCGGGAGACCGACGGGCTCAGGTAGGTGTCCCCGTTCACGGCGGCCTGTATGGCCTTGATGATATCCCCTCCCGTGGCGTCCTTGAGCAGGTATCCGGAGGCCCCGAGGCCGAGCAGCTCGCGGATGTAGCGGTCATGGCAGTGCATGGAGAGGATGATCACCTTTGTGCGCGGACATGTTTTCTTGATCTGACGGGTGGCCTCGATGCCGTTGAGCATGGGCATGGAAATATCCATGATCACGACTGAGGGCTCGAGTTCCGCCGCCTTGCGGACCGCCTCCCTGCCGTTCTCGGCCTCGCCCACCACCCGGAATCCCCGCTCTCCTTCCAGCAGCTTGGCCAGGCCCTGCCGGACAATGGTATGGTCGTCCGCCAAAAGTATGGTGACGGGATCATCGGTCACGGGATGCCTCCCTGATGGGAATCTTGATGCGGATTTTCGTCCCCTTTCCGGGGGCGGCCCTGAGGGAGAATTCTCCGCCCAGCATGGCCGCCCGTTCCCTCATGGACAGGAGTCCCAGCCCTTTTTTCGGCTGCTCGAATTCACCGGTGACAAATCCGATCCCGTCGTCCTCCGCCCGGAAGATGATCTGGGGATAGCTCTTGATGATGGAGAGTCTGAAATGCGTGGCCCGGGAGTGCTTGAGCGCGTTGGTAAAGGCCTCCTGGGAGAGGCGGTAGAGCACGGTTTCGATCTCCGGGTCCACGCGGTCCTCGAAACCGACCATCCGGAAATCCACCGACATCCCGCTGTGCCGGGATACGGTGGACAGGTAGGAATCGAGGGCCGGTTCCAGTCCGAGGTCGCTCAGGAGGGCGGGGTGCAGCCGGTAGGATATCCGGCGCATCTCCTGGTGGGTCCGGTGGATCTGTTTCTTGGCCTCGGCGATCAGTTCCTTTACCTCGCCGTTTTCCGGCGACAGCCCCTTGTCGATGCGTTCCAGGGTGAAATTGATGCCCGTGAGGGCCTGCCCGGCCTCGTCGTGCAGCTCGCGGGCGATGCGTCTTCGTTCCTCCTCCTGGGAGTGGAACAGCCGGGCCGTCAGCCGCTTGAGGTCCTCCCGGTGCTTGCGAACGGTCTGGATCAGGCGGGCGTTTTCAATGGCGCCTCCCAGGAAATTTCCCAGGGATCCCAGCAGGTGGTATTCATGCCCGGTGGTGATGTCCCTGTCCGGGGGGACCACGAAGGAGAGGAAACCGGAGGCCCTCCCCTTGGCGGTGATCAGGAAACAGGTGAGCTGCACCGGGTTTCCCCCGGCCCGGCCCGTCAAGGTGGCCTTGAAAGGCGGGAAGATCGGCTCCGGCTCCAGGAGCAAGTTCTTTTCCAGGAGCGAGTGCATGAGGATGGTGTCGTGGAGCAGGATGACCGGCTCCGCCCCGGCGTCATCCGGCGCCAGTCCTTTTTGGACCCGGAGGGAAAATCCCGGCTTGTCGTGGTCGACGAGGAAGATGCCTCCGGAGCGGAGATTGAGGACCTCCAGGACCTTTTTCAGGGCGGTCATCAGGATCTCGTCCAGGTCCTGGGTCCGGTTCATGGCAAAGGCCACGGAATTGAGGAGCCACAGCTCCCAGTGACGCTTCCGGAAACTGCGGATGGCGTCCATGCGGGCCGTGATGTCCTTGGCGATGCTCTCGTACCCGGTGATCTCTCCCTGCCTGTCCCGCGTGGCGTTGCCGCTGAGCAGGCAGTGAAGCCGGGTGCCGTCCTTTTTCCTGAAAACGGATTCAAAGTCTTTCAGGAATCCGTCCCGGTGGATCTGTTTCTGAAAGACCCGCCAGTGCCGCGGGTTGTCGTACACCGCTTCCACGGAGGGGAGGGCCAGCAGTTCGTTTTTGTCTTTATATCCCAGGAGTTCCACACCGGCCTGGTTCGCGTCCCGGATCGTGCCGTCCCTCGCGATGATCAGGATCATGTCCTTGGAGCCTTCAAAGATCCGGCGGTATTTTCTCTCGGAGAGCTTCAGCTCGTTTTCGAGGCGCTTGCGGTCCGAGATGTCGATAAAGACCTCCATGCCGGCCGTTCCCCCGCCCGGGTCTCCGTCCAGCCTTGAAAAGCTGCAGATCACGGGGATCTCCCTGCCGTCCGGGCGGATGACGGAGATCTCCCGGTTGTAAACCCCGTTCTCCGGGGAACGGGAGAGGGGGCAGTCGGTCCGGCAGGCCGGGCTCCCCAGCACGTCCCGGCATCGCCTGCCCACGGCCTCACCGGCGGTGAGGCCGAGGATCTGTTCCGCGGCATGGTTGAAGTAGGTGATTGTGCCCGCCCCGTCCATGGTAAACAGCCCGTCCGGCAGGTTGTCCAGCACCTGCAGGACGTGGCGCGGATCATGGGACCCGTGTTTCGGGATGCCCGAAGGCCCGGGCTTTGCCGCCGGGTCCGCCTGGATGCCGTGTGGAGAGGTCATGTCCTGCAGTATGGCCTTTTTCGGGGAAAACCGCAAGGGCGGGGCAGGATCGCTGGGAGTTCCCCCGTGAGGGAATCATTTCGGAATTCGTTGAAATACCGCCGGAATAATCGCATGGAAAAAGGACGGGACATCCGTCAGACTGCCTTTATCCGTTTCTTCCGCACGGCCCCTTCCAGGATGTGGATGATCCGCGCTTCGATGTCCTCCCACGGAACGCCCGTCTCTTTTTTGACGCGGATCTCTTTCGGCCGGACGCGGACTTCCTTTACCCCGGGAACGGCCAGGATTTCCCCGACCGCCCGGCTCCCGATCCGCCCCAGGACGGAAGGGGAGATCCCCGGATCGCCGGGCGAGGCGGCCGTGAAATGGTCCAGGCGGGGCGGGGATATCTCCTCGGGGACCAGAAAGGAGGCGATCTCCGGGTTCGGGTGGTGGTAGACTTCGATGCCCCACGGATTTTTCTCTTTGATGTCCGTCACTTGCCCTTCTCCTGCGGGTTGGCGCGCCTGAAAACGCGCGGCGGCGGGGACCCTGTCCCGGGACAATGACGGCCCGTGATCCGTCCCGATGCCGTCCGCCGGGATAAAATCATTCTCCGACTGCAATTTATCCTTGTGATCTTACAATTTTACAGGTAAATCTCAAGG
>CAZCVB010000018.1:0-17925 GCA_964501805.1 uncultured Desulfobacteraceae bacterium
CTGTCACAACCGGTGCAAACTGAAGATCTACGACTTTGACGGCCGCCGAAGCATCTGGGGCGGGGAGTGCGGCCGCTATGAAATCACCCGGCGGGACGGGGCCCGGAAGAAAAATTACTTCCGGCTGCGCCAAGAGATCTGGGAAAGATACATGGAGGGGGTCCATGAAACCGTCGGGGACATCCCCCTCATGGAATCGGAGGGCAGGCCCACGGTGGGGATGCAGCGAGCCCTTTACGGTCACCAGACCGCGATCCTCTGGGCCCATTTTTTCGACCGTCTCGGTTTCCGCCTGGTCCTGACACCGCCCACCAATCCGCAGATATCGCGGGCGGGCATAGAAACCATGGTCGCAGAGACCTGTTATCCCGTCAAGGTCTCCCACGGCCACGTCAAGGCCCTTGAGGGAAAGACCCGGCATCTTTTTCTGCCCAGCATGATCAACATGCCCACCCCCGGACTCAGGGAGACCGGCTTCTACTGTCCCATGGTGCAGAGCAACGCCTACATGGTGGGGGCGGCCCTCGGTATCGACCGGTCACGGGTTCTGAGTCCGGTCATCCGCATGAACCAGGATCCCGGGGCCCTGGCGCTGGAGATCAGCGAACAGATGGGCCCGCGGCTCGGCGTGAAAAGGGGCGCCGTCAGGAAGGCCCTTTTCCACGCCATGGAGCAGGAGAGACGGTTTTCGGAAGAGATGACCCGCGCCGGCGCGGCCATTCTGGAGGAATGTCCCCCGGATGAGCCGGTGGTGGTGGTGACTGGCCGGCCCTACAACCTCTATGACGAGCGCCTGAACCTGAGGCTGGGCCGCAATCTTTCCAGGATCGGCGTCACCGCCCTTCCCATGGACTTCATTGATGTCGCATCGGTGGATCTCTCCGATTTTCCGTCCATGTACTGGGGACTCGGGGCCCAGATCCTGAGAAACGCGAAACTCGTCAAAAGGCGTCCCAACCACTTCGGTCTGCATCTGACCAATTTCGGGTGCGGCGCGGATTCCTTTATCGAACACTTTTACAAGCACATCATGGGAGACAAGCCGTATCTCATCCTGGAACTGGACGAACACAGCGCCGTGGCCGGGGTCATGACGCGGCTCGAGGCCTTTCAAAACGTGCTTGAAAACGCCATGCGGAAATCCCGGGCGGCCGTGGATGTCCGGCGGAAACTGGCGAATTAGGGCACATCCCCGGGTGCGGCGCCCGGCGGAAGGCCGGGAAGAAAAGCGATCCTTATCATATCGAGCGGACATGGGCCGGAAAAAATGGCATCGGAGAACATCATAGATTTTCAATCGCTGACCGACAAGGTGGGGCGCTTCAACCTGAGGGACAAGACCTTCCTGATCCCCCAGATGAACCGGATCGGCGGGCACCTGCTGGCCGCTACGTTCCGGGGATTCGGGATCCGGGCGAAGGTGATGGATACCTGCAGGGACCTTGAGCTGGGGCAGAAGTACACCTCCGGAAAGGAATGCTACCCCTGCCAGATCACTACGGGCGATATCCTGAGTTTCATGGGGGAGGAGAAGGAACGGCTGGGGGATCGGTTCGATCCGGAAGACTATATCTACTTCATGCCGGAGGCCGACGGTCCCTGCCGCTTCGGGATGTACAACAAGTTCCAGCGGATCGTCCTGGACTCCCTTCCCGGCCTGGACCGGCTGAAGATCGGTGCCATGACCACCAAGGACGGGTACGCTCTCACCGGGATGATCGAGGCCGGGCGGATCGGCGATCTCCGCAAGGCCGCCTATCTCTCCGTGGTAGTGGGGGATGTCCTCGACCGCCTGCTGTGGCGGGTTCGTCCCTATGAACGGGCCCCCGGGCTGGCCGACGAATTTATCGAGCGGGCCATGGGCCGCCTGGAAGACGCATTTGAAACCCATGCGGGCGGCCGGAATCCGGACCCGATCCTGGATACGCTGGAGGCGGTCATCCTCGAGGGAAAGGCCCTGATGGATCCGGCCATTCCCCCGAAACCGCTGATCGGCATCGTCGGCGAGATCTACCTGAGGACCCATGTGAAGGCCAACCAGGACGTCATCCGGGTCCTGGAGCGCTACGGCGCCGAGGTGGTGAACGCCTCCATCGCCGAGTGGATCAACTACACCACCTATGACCGCCTGCGGGAGGCGAAACACGGGTTCCGGATGGGGCTGAAGCGGTTCAGGATCCCGGAGATGACCGGCCACCTGAAGAAGATCTTCGGCTACGGAAAGGAACTCCTGTTCCAGCAGGCGAAACAGAAACAGGTTTACCGGCGCGCCCGCCGCCTCCTGGACATCGCGGAAGACCACCGCGTGGGACACCTGGAGGACATCCTCAAGGAGGACGATCTTTTCAGTTTCGACGTGGGCACCGAGGCGTGCCTGAGCATCCCCGGTATCGTGGCATATGCCAGGGAGCACTTCAACGGCGTGGTGAACGTGTACCCGTTCACCTGCATGCCCAGCACCATCACGTCAGCCGTCGTAAAACCGCTCATGAACCGTCTCCGGATCCCTTATCTGGACACGCCCTACGACGCGACGACCCAGCCCGGGCGGGAGGCGGCCATTCGGACGTTCATGTACCAGGCCCGGCAACACTTCAAGCGAAACGGGAGGAAAAAAGACCACGGGTAGGGACAACCACACCGTGCCGTTCATGCCGGTGCCGTCCCCATACCCTCCCGTTTTGAAGCATTTCAACACATTTAAATTTAAGGGCAGCCAATGACGACAAGAATGCTGATCAACGCGGTGGAACCCGAAGAATACCGGGTGGCCATCGTGAAGGACGGACTGCTGGAAGGATTCTACGTGGAAAGCACCGCCGGCGAAGAAAAGGTGGGAAACATCTACAAGGGTGTTGTGGAAAGGGTGGAACCCAGCCTCCAGGCCTGTTTCGTGAACATCGGGACGGACAAGAACGGGTTCCTCCAGGGGAGCGACATCCATCCCGAGTACGACAGGACCCAGGATGAGGGGAAAAAAGAAGAGGGCGCTTTCAAACCCATCGAAAAACGCATCAAGAAAGGGCAGGAGCTCCTGGTGCAGGTCAAGAAAGAGATGCCCGGCCGAAAAGGCCCGCAACTGACCACCTATCTCTCCTTTGCCAGCCGTTACCTGGTCCTGATGCCCGGGAGCACCGGCGGCGTCTCCCGGAAGATCGAGGACGAGGAGGAACGGCAGCGGCTCAAATCGATCATGACCCAGATCAAGCTGCCCGAGGATATCGGGTGCATCGTCCGGACGGCCGCCATGAAGAAATCCAAGCGGGACATCAACCGGGACCTCAACCGCCTCCTGAGGATGTGGAAGAACATCCGGAAAGAGGTGAAAAACGCGCCGCCCCTTTCCCTTATCCACAAGGAGCAGGACGTGTGCCTGAGGACCCTCCGGGACTATTTCAGCGGTGAAATCGCCGAAGTACTGGTGGACGACAAGGAAACCTACGGCAAGGTAAAGGACTACATGCGGATCATTTCGCCCCGGCACCAGCGGCGGGTGAAACTGTACAAGGACAAGCGTCCCATTTTCTCCCGTTACGAACTGGAGAAACAGATTGAGACCATCTACAGCAACCGGGTCCCCCTCAAATCCGGCGGCTCCATCGTCATCGATCCCACCGAGGCCCTCATCGCCATCGACGTCAACTCCGGCCGCACCAAGGGGGGCAAGGGCGTTGAAAGCACGGCCTTCAAGACCAATATCGAGGCGGCCTCGGAGATCGCCCGGCAGCTCCGTCTCAGGGACATGGGAGGCCTGGTGGTGATCGATTTCATCGACATGCGGGACCGGAGCCACAACCGGGAGGTGGAGAAGGCCTTTCGCGAAAGCGCGAAAGAAGACCGCGCCAAGATGGACATATCCCATATCTCCAAGTTCGGACTCATGGAACTCTCCCGCCAGCGGTCCAGGCCTTCCCTGGAATCCAAGGCCTATCAGCCCTGCCGATACTGCAAGGGACGAGGTCTCGTCCCCTCGGTGGAATCCGCTTCCGTATCCTACCTCCGCCGGATCTGGATGGGCGCTTCGGCCAAAAACGTGACCCGGGTGAAAGGCGTGCTCCCCATGGAGGTGGCCACCTATCTTCAGAACAAAAAGAGAAAGGAACTCTCCGAGTTCGAGACCCGTTACGGCGTTGAGATCATTATCGAAAGCGATCCCTCTCTCGGCCTTGCCGGCGGAAAGCTCGAGTTCCTGACGGATCCGGGCGAATAAACAGGATCCTGAGGGGAAGGGCCATCCGGCCGCGAGACGGGATTCTTATGTTCAACAACATCATCTATTTCATCATCGTCCTCCTCGTCTTCGAGATCAGCTATCCCGGGCCCTCGCCGCAGGAAGGCCTTCTTCCGGCCCTGGCCATGCTTGTCCTCTCATGGGCCGTCTTCGCCGGGTACTGCCGCTGGGGGTTCTCCGCCCTCCGGACCCGCCTGGCGCGCGACACCTCCGGCGACACCGTCTGGGCAGGGGCGTATCACCGCCTTGTGGCCCGGCTTTCCGTTCTGGCCGTTTTCCTTTTTTCACTGGCCGTCTATGCCTTTGATCTGAAATACTGGATCGGGACGATCCCCGGACTGGAACGGCTTTCCGTGTGCCGGGGGCTCCTCGCCCTGGCCCTTTTCCTGTTTTACCTGTGCACCATCTGGTATTTCGCGTACCCGGTCCACCGGCAAATCTTCCACCCGGACATCCCGAGAAAGGCCTTTATCCGCTCCAACCTGGCATTCAACATCCCCGTCCTTTTTCCATGGATCGTGTTGACGCTCGTTTACGATCTGATCGCCTTTTTCCCCGGCACCGGGCTCAGGGCATTTCTGGATACCGAGGGAGGGCAGATTCTCTTTTTCACCGTCTTCCTGGTGGTTCTCATGATCTTTCTCCCCGCGTTCATCCAGCGGTGGTGGGGCTGCAGGCCCATCGAAGGGACCGGGCCGTCCGGAGACCTCGATGCCTTTCTCCGGGAAAAAGGCTTCCGGTACCGCCGGATCCTGACCTGGCCCATCTTTGAAGGAAGGCTCATGACGGCGGCCATCATGGGGATCGTTCCCCGGTACCGGTACATCCTGGTCACCGATTCTCTGCTCGAGATCCTGGACAAGGAAGAAGTGGAGGCCGTGCTGGCCCACGAAATGGGCCACGCGCGCTACCACCACATGATCTTCTATATCCTCTTCTTCGTCGGGTTCGTGGTCCTCTCCTTTGGAATGTTCGATTACCTCCCCTACGTTCTTTACCTCATCCCCTTTTTCAGGGACCTCGTCACCGCCCCGGATCCGCCGTCGGCGGGCCTTGTTTCCCTGGCCCTCTCGATCCCCGTGATCCTGAGCCTGTTCGTCTACTTCCGTTACATCATGGGATTCTTCATGCGGAACTTCGAACGCCAGGCCGACCTTTACTCGGCCTCGGTCATGGGGTCGCCCCTTCCCACCATCCGCTCCCTGGAAAAGATCGCCCTCATGAGCGGCAAGATACGGGACCTCCCGAGCTGGCATCACTTCAGCATCCGCCAGCGGGTGGATGTGCTGTGGCGGACGCTCAAGGATCCCGGCCTGATCCGGCGGCACCACCGGTTCGTGGCCCGGACCGTGCTGGCCTACTGCGTTCTCCTGTGCGGGCTGGGATATTTTCTCAACTTCGGGAGCGTGAAGCAGGGGCTGGACACGACCCTGGTCTCAACGATCCTGAAACGGCAGATCCGCAAAGACCCCCGCAACATCACGCTGTACCAGGACCTGGCCATGGTCTACCACCAGGCGGGCCGTTACCGGGCCGCCATCCGGGCCTACGAAGCGGCCCTCCGGCTGGATCCGGGGCAGGCCACGGCCCTCAACAACCTGGCATGGCTTCTGGCCACGGCCGCCGACCCGGAGATCAGGGATCCCCGGCGGGCGCTGGAACTGGCGAAACGGGCGGTCGCCGTTCAGCCGTCGGCCGTGTTCCTGGACACCCTCGCCGAGGCGTATTTCGTCAACGGCCGGACCGCCGAGGCCGTCGAGACCATCAAGGCGGCCATTGCCGCAGCCAAGGAAAACAGGGCATATTACGAAAAGCAGTTGAAAAAATTCAGGGGGAACCTGGATTGAGCGGCTCCCGGATCAGGTCTTTTCGGACCGGGCCGGAGTCGGTCATGGTGACCGCGGGATTGGCGGACTGGACGACGAGCATCTTCACCGGGTAGGGGGTTTCATCCACGATCGCGTCGATAACGGCCGATTGCACGTGCAGGCCCCAGGTTTCGTGAAAGGTGTTGAACAGGGGGTAGGCGCGGGTGACCGGTTCCACGCCGGAGGGAAGGACCTGCGGTCCGCGCGCACCAGTCTCCCGTCCGCCACCCGGTTCGTTTCACGGAGATGCCCGAGGGGCGACGGGACCTTGCCGACGAGATTGAGCGATGCCTGGGAGGAAAAGGTATCGGACACGAAGGACAGGGCCTGCGGCGTCTCGTACTTTGAAACGCCTCCGCGGCCGTCTGCAGGGATCAGGAAGGCCACTCCATCGCGGATCGGGAAACGTCTCCCGCAGTGATCACAGGTCAGGGAACCGGCGATGATGTCGCCGGATTCTTTCCGGGCCACGTGTCCGGAAAGCCTTCTCTCCCCGGGAAGGCAGCATGGACAGGCCAGGATCTCGATCAGGCGTTTTTTCAAATCCGTCTCCATCCATACACGGGACCGCCACGATCTCCCAGCGGCCGATCCTGCGTTTCCCGGGGAGGTCCAGCATACCTCGCGGACAGGGTATTGATCTCCCCTTCAGACCCGTCGACCCGCCGCCGATCCCGTGGACTTCAATCGATTCAGAAGCCGATATTTCCAGGGGTTCTGGGGAAGGGGATCACGTCCCGGATATTGCGGAGGCCGGTGACGAACTGGATCAGGCGTTCGAATCCCAGCCCGAAACCGGCGTGGGGCGCGGAGCCGAATCTCCTGAGATCCAGGTACCAGCGGTAGTCCTCCGGGTCGAGACCCAGGCCCCGGATCCGTTCCTCCAGCACGCCCGCGTCATCCTCGCGCTGGCTCCCCCCGATGATCTCCCCGATCCGGGGAACGAGGACGTCCATGGCCTTCACGGTTTTTCCATCCGGGTTCAGTTTCATGTAGAAGGCCTTGATATCCTTCGGATAATCGGTAAGGATGACGGGCCCGTTGAAGACCTTCTCGCACAGATGCCGCTCGTGCTCCGACTGGAGGTCCATGCCCCAGGCGGCGGGGAACTCAAAGGTTTCACCCGATTTCACCAGGATATCCACCGCCTCGGTATAGGTGAGCTGTTCAAATTCCCGGGAAACCAGGTCTTCCAGGGTCCGGAGCACCGTGGCATCGATGAACCGGTTGAAAAACGCCAGGTCTTCCCCGCACCTGTCGAGCAGGTGCGAAAAAACGGCCTTCAGGAATTCCACGGCCAGGTCCGCGTCTCCCTCCAAGTCGCAAAAGGCCATCTCCGGCTCCACCATCCAGAATTCGGCCAGGTGACGGGACGTGTTGGAGTTCTCCGCGCGAAAGGTGGGGCCGAACGTATAGACATCCCCCAAGGCCAGGGCATAGGCCTCGGCCTCCAGTTGCCCGCTCACGGTCAGCCGGGCGGGAGAGCCGAAAAAATCGCGGGAAAAATCGACCCGGCCGTCCTTTAAGGGAAGCCGGTCCAGGTCCAGCGTGGTCACCCGGAACATCTCTCCGGCCCCCTCGCAGTCGCTCCCGGTAAGGATGGGCGTGTGAAGATAGATGAAGCCCTTCTCCTGGAAGAAGGTGTGAATGGCACGGCTTGCGGCGTTCCGGACCCGGGCCACCGCCCCGAAGGTATTGGTCCGGGGCCTCAGGTGGGCGATGGTCCGGAGGAACTCGAAAGAATGCCGCTTCTTCTGAAGGGGATAGGCCCCCGGATCGGCCCATCCCAGGACGGTCAGCCGGGAGGCCCTCAGCTCCACGGCCTGGCCTTTTCCGGGTGAGGCCACCAGGACGCCCTCGGCCCGGACCGCGCAACCGGTCTGCAACCGGAGGATCTCGGAACGGTAATTCGGGAGTTCCCCGTCCGCGATCACCTGGAGGCTCTTCACGCACGATCCGTCGTTCACCTCGATGAACGAAAACCCGCCCTTGGAATCCCGCCGGGTCCGGACCCACCCCATGACCGTCAACCGGCCTCCGATTTCTCCAGAGGAGAAGATGCTGGCGATTCTGGTCCGTTTCAAGGCGACACTCTCCCGGCCCTGCTCAAGCGGTCCGGTTCGCGGCCGGATCTCAGTCCGAGATCCGGGGCGCGGCTATCCGTGTTTTTTTTCAAATTCGGCCATGAAGGAGACCAAGTCCCGGACCGCGTCGAGGCCGGTGGCATTGTAGATGGACGCCCGGCAGCCGCCCACCGACCGGTGGCCCTTGAGCCCGCCCAGGTCCTGCTCCAGGGCCTGCTGGACAAATGCCTTTTCCAGGTCTTCGTCCGGCAGCCTGAACGTGACGTTCATGAGCGATCGGCTGTCCCTGTCCGCGGTCCCCCTGTAAAAATCCGATTGGTCGATAAAATCGTACAGGAGCGCCGCCTTCTCCCTGTTGATCCGTTCCATCTGCTCAAGACCGCCGATGGTCTCCTCGATCCATTTCAAAACCAGGCCGATGACATAGATCACCCCGCAGGAGGGGGTGTTGAACATGGAGTTCTTCTCCGCGAAGGTGGTGTACTTGAGCATGGTGGGCAGGCCGTCCGGCACCCGTTCCAGCATGTCCTTCCGGAGAATGACCAGCGCCGTTCCGGAGGGGCCGATATTTTTCTGCGCCCCCGCATAGATAAGGCCGAAAGGACGGGCGTTGAAGGGACGGCTCATGATATCCGACGACATGTCGCAGGCCAGCGGCACGTCCCCGGCGTCTGGAAATTCCGCCCACTGGGTCCCCTTGATGGTGTTGTTCGACGTAAAATGAAGGTAGGCCGCATCCGGATCCACGGTGAATGTTTTGGGAATGTATGAAAAATTCCGGTCCTCGGACGATGCCGGCACCCGGACGTCCTTTCCCTGGATCCGGGCCTCCTTGATGGCCTTGATGGACCACGTACCCGTATTGAGGTAGTCCACGGGCCTTCCGTCCACGGACAGGTTCATGGGCAGCATGCAGAACTGGAGGCTGGCCCCGCCCTGGATAAACAGCACCTCGAAATCATCTCCGAGATTCAAAAGCCGCCGGGTCCTCTCCACCGCCTCGTTGATCACGTCATCGAACCAGCGGGAACGGTGGCTCACCTCCAGGATGGACATGCCGGAACCCCTGTAATCCAGCAGTTCGGCCTGCATCTCCTCCAGGACTTCCAGGGGCAACGCGGCCGGCCCCGCATTGAAATTTCGAATTCTTCTGGTCATAGATCGTCTCCTTGAAAAAATGATATTCCGCATGTGGTTACGGCGGCGCCCCGCGCCGGGCGCGAAAACGTTACGATTCCGCCAAGGCCTTGATCATTTCCCTCACCAGATCCAGGCCCTCGGGGTCATTTTCAAACGGCGGCCGTCCTTCCAGGTCCGCTTCAATGATCCCGGCCCGGTAGGGCAGAAAGCCCAGGATGTGAAAACCGGCCATCTGCTCCCGCAGGAAATCCCGGTCCTTTCCGGACCGGATCTTGTTTCCCACGAAGCTCAGTTTCCTGATACCGATATCCCCCGCCAGCTTCTGGATATGGCGGGCGGTCTCAATGCTCCGTCTGCCGGGCTCCACCACCACCACCAGCCGGTCCACGGACATGGCCGTGCCGCGGCCCAGGTGTTCCAGCCCCGCTTCCATGTCCATGACCACCGCTTCGTCACGGGCCAGCACGATATGCCGGACCAGATTTTTAAGCAGGATGCTTTCCGGGCACACGCAGCCGCCGCCGCCCGTCTTCACGCTCCCCATCACCATCAGCTTGATCCCGTCCAGCTCGATGGAGAGCTTCTCCGGGAGATCGTCCACCTTCGGGTTCAGTTTGAAAAACGCGCCCATGGTACCGGTCTTGGCCTCGGTCCTTTCCTCGATCAGCGCTTTCATCTCCGAGATCGGAACAATGGCATCGCTTTCGCGGATGCCCAGTGCCTGGGCCAGGTTCGCGTCCGGGTCCGCGTCTATTGCCAGGACCCGCCTGCCTTCCTCGGAAAGGGCCTTGATCAGAAAGGCGGCAAACGTGGTTTTTCCGACCCCGCCCTTCCCGCTAACGGCGATTTTCATGTGTCGTCTCCATTCAGGATGGGTTTCCGTTAGGGCATGTATTATTTTTTTGATGCCGATTTTGCAAGGATAAAATGAAAATCTCCCCGGCCCGGTCCCGGGGCACGGGGAGAGCAAACCCGGTTAAACCGCTTTGTTTATGCGCGTCGGAAATCACTGGAACATGAAGCGCCGCATGCTGATGTTCATCAGGAGGCCCAGGGCCGCCATGGTGGACACCAGGGATGATCCGCCGTAACTGAACAGCACCAGCGGTATCCCCACCACAGGGAGAAGGCCGGTCACCATGCCCACGTTGATGACCACCTGCCAGAAAATGATCACCACGATCCCTACCGCCATGATGGAACCGAACTTGTCCTTCGAGTCCTTGGCGATGTTGAGGCCCCAGAGGATCAGGAAGAGATACAGCACGAGGAGGACGACCACCCCGAGGAATCCCCATTCCTCCCCCAGGACCGAAAACGCGAAATCCGTATGCTGCTCGGGGAGAAAATGGAGGCGCGTCTGCGTCCCTTTCAGGAACCCCTTCCCCCACAGCAGGCCCGAACCGATGGCGATCTTGGACTGGTTGATATGGTAGCCGGCCCCCAGGGGATCCATGTCGGGTCTGACAAAGGTGAGAATCCGCATCCGCTGGTAATCCTTCAGATTGAACCAGACAAAAGGGGCCATGGCAAGGCCCGATCCCACCAGGATCAGGAGCGATTTCCAGTGGACCTTCACGAACAGGATCACGGAAAAGGAGACGAGCACCAGGAGAAGCGCCGTGCCCAGGTCCGGCTCCTTCAGGATCAAAACCGCCGGGATCGTCATCAGGAGAAACGGCTGCCACAGGTCCCTCAGCCGGTACTCCCGGTACCCCCCCTTGTCGCTGAAAAATTTCGCCAGGACCATGAGGATGGCGGGCTTGGCCAGCTCGGAGGGCTGAAAGGAGACCGGGCCCATGGCCAGCCAGCGCTGGGACCCGGAGGAAATCCTTCCCATGACCAGCACCACCACCAGGAGCCCCACCGACAGGAAATAGAACGGATAAGCGGCCCGCTCCAGGACATGGTAGTTGAAGGTGGTCATCA
Source organism: uncultured Desulfobacteraceae bacterium (assembly GCA_964501805.1). Classification (GTDB taxonomy): domain Bacteria; phylum Desulfobacterota; class DSM-4660; order Desulfatiglandales; family Desulfatiglandaceae; genus CAZCVB01. Next base: position 11,253 of record CAZCVB010000018.1, read on the forward strand.
GGAGGAAGACAAAAAACCCGATCAGGAACCAGTAGATCTGCCGGGTGAAAACCCCGGCCCCGCCCACTTCCCATATGGCGTAGGTAGCGCTGTAGAGGTTGAGGATGCTGATGCCCGCGAGCAGGAGCAACAGCAGCAGCAGGACCCAGTCGAAATTTTGAATCAGTCTCCGGTCAAACATCGCAATAATCAGCCTGTCAGATTCTGTCGGATTACCGGTACGGACACCGGGCCGGCGATCCGCCCCCGCCTGCGGCGGGATTCCGCCCGGTCCCGGTTTCACGCGCGGCGGGATGACCCCGTCAGGACCCCTTCTCACCCAGGTAGGCCCGGATCAGTTCCCCGGCGATGGGGGCCGCGGCCCGACCGCCATGCCCCCCGTGCTCCACCACCACGGCGAGGGCGATTTTCGGATGTTCGGCGGGCGCAACCGCAACGAACCATGCATGCTCCCTGAGACTCGGAGGGATATCGCCTCCCCCGGAAGAAATCCTTTCCTTTTCAGTGGTCACCACCTGCGACGTGCCGGTCTTGCCGGCGACCGTTACGTGCGCCAGGCGGGCCTTCCCGCCGGTGCCGTGGGGATCGTTCACCACGGCGATCAGGGCCTTTTTCACACGCTCCAGATGATCCCGGGAGATTCCGGTCCTCCGGAGAACCCGGGGTCTGAACCGATGGAGGTCCCGCCCTGACGGCGTCCGGACCCACCGTGTCACCTGGGGCCGGTACAGGACGCCCCCGTTAAAAACCGCCGAAATCACGCCAGCCATCTGAATCGGGGTGACCAGCAGGAAGCTCTGGCCGATGGAGACGGAGATGGTCTCCCCGGCCTGCCACGGCACGCCGAATCTCTTTCGTTTCCATTCCCTTGACGGCACAAGGCCCGGCTTCTCGCGCCCCACGTCGATCCCCGTGGCCCTTCCCAGGCCGAAACGCCGGGCGTAACGGGCGATCCGGTCGATGCCGAGGCGCTTCCCCATCTGGTAGAAGTAGACATCACACGATTCCTTCAGGGCCCGGTGAAGGTTCACCCTGCCGTGCCCGCCCCGTTTCCAGCACCGGTATTCGTGCGATCCCAGCATGAACCGCCCGTTGCACAGGATTTTTTCCTCCGGATCGATGACCCCTTCCTCAAGACCGGCCAGGGCGACAATGATCTTGAAAACGGAGCCGGGAGGATATTGACCGGCCAGCGCCCGGTTCTGGAGGGGAAATCCTTTTGATGAAATGATCCTTCGCCAGGCAAGCCGGTCCATCCCTCCCACGAACAGATTGGGATCAAAGGAAGGGCTGCTGGCAAGGGCCAGGACCTGGCCGTCTTCCGGGTTCACGGCCACGACGGCGCCCCGCTTCCCGGACAGGAGCCGCTCCGCCAGGCACTGGAGATCGCTGTCGATGGTAAGGCAAACGGCCGCGCCGGAGACGGCGGGTTTACGCGATACCACCCGGATCCGGCGGCCCTCGGCGTCCACCTCCACCTGCTCGCCGCCCCGGCGTCCGTTCAGGTCCGCCTGCCAGGTCCGCTCAACCCCCGATTTCCCGATGAGGTCCCCCCGCCTGAGGCCCGGATACCGGCCGCTTTTCAACTGCGCCTCGGTTATCTCCCCCAGGTATCCCAGCAGATGGGAACAGAACGCTCCCCGGACGTAGTACCGTTCCGGTGTTACTTTTATCATCACGCCGGGGAGGTTGACGCGATGGGTCTCGATCACGGCCAGTTCATCCCGGTTCATCCCTTTCCTGAGACAGACCGGGCGGAAGGGATAGGCGGCCGGGACACGGCTCAATTCCCTCTCCGCCGCCGCCGGGTCGAGACCGATCAGCCGATGGAGGGTTTCAATCAGGCCCGCGCGGTCCGAAACCCCCTCCAGGGAGACGTAAAGATCGTAGGAGGGGCGGTTTCCCACCAGGACACGGCCCTTCCGGTCGAAAATAACCCCCCTGAAGGGAGGAATGGAACGGAGCTGGAATCGATTGTCCTCCGATTTTTTCCGGTACATCCCTCCTTTGAACACCTGGAGGAACCATAACCTGAAAATCAGGACGGAAAAGGCCAGCAGAACCAGCCACGTGGCTCTCTTGAGCTGCCGGTTGAAGATATCAACGGAGATCGGATCAAAATCAGAGGTTCTCAAGAAACACCCTCCGGGTCGTCCGGGAAAAGGATGCGGGCGGCGCTCAGGCGGCCTCTTTCGGAAAAATGGACATCCAGCGGTCGAACAGGTAAAATACCGGGGGCGCAACCACGGCCGACAGAAAGGCCGACAGCAACGATGTCCACGCGAGATTCCAGGGGCCGGAGATTTTCATGGAAAAGACCAGGAACAGGAGCAACAGCAGGATCTTCTTGAAAATCACGGCCACGAAAACCGTAACGGCCCGGCCCCGGGGCGTCTCCAGGTGGAAAAACCGGCATCCCAGGTAAATGGCGCCGAGGGCCCCCAGGCAGACCGTGGTAAAAATACCGTGAAGGCCGCAGGAAAAGATATCCACCAGGAAACCCTGCCCCGCGGCAAAGACCCCGGCCCCCGTCTTCCCGTACCGGAGAAAAATATACGCTGTGAGCACGGTCAGCAGGTCCGGGTCAAAAAAGCCCGGGCCAGAGAGGCTCATCCAGCAGCCCTTGAGAAGGATAAAAACGGACCCCAGCCACCACAGGAACAGGTAAAAAACAGCCGCCGCCTTTACCGAGCGTTCTTCGATGATCGTCCCTCCCGAAAGCGCCGGGCCGGAGAGCGCCCGGTGCAGGAACACGGATCGACTCCTCTTCCGGCAACCCGCGTCTACGATTCCGGCTTCTCCAGGATCACCAGGACCTCTTCCAGTCTGGAAAAATCGACCACGGGCCGGACGTCGATATCCTTGAAAAGTCCGGATGCGGTATCCCCGACACGGATCACGTATCCCACCGGCAGGCCCTTGGGAAAGACCCCCCCCAGTCCCGAGGTCACGACCATGTCCCCCGCCATCACATCGCTTGACTTGACCACGTACGCCAGCTTGCAGGTCTCCGAGGACAATCCCTTGACCATTCCCCGGTCACGGGATCGTTCCACCAGGCAGTCCACGGCGCTGTTCTGGTCGATAATCAGCAATACCTTGGAATAGCCCGCCGCCACGGAGACAATCCGGCCCACCACCCCCTGGGCGTTGACCACGGGCATGTCGATTTTCATTCCCGTCCTGACGCCCCTGTCGATAATGATGGATTTGAACCAACCCGTCGGATCCCATCCGATCACCCGGGCCGCCACCATGGGCCGGTGAAGGGTCTCCCTGAATTGAAGCAGCTGCTGGAGCCGGTTATGGGTGGTCAGCAATTCCCGGTACCGGCTGTTCTCCATCCGCAGGGCGTCGAGTTCCTTCCTCAGGCGGCGGTTCTCGCGCCGGACATTGACCAGGTGGAAATAGTTCAGCCAGAAAGCCTCGGTGAAACGGCCCGTTCGCGTGATCAGTTGCTGGAAGGGGGCGGCCAGCCGCACGATCAGCCGCTCGGCCGGATTCCACTGGGATCGCTTCCCGGAATTGGAGGAGAGCAGGAACAATACAAAGACGCAGATCAGGACCCAGATCCAGATTTTTCGAAAGCGCGTGACATCTCTCAATGACTCAACTCAGCTCCACTCTCATCCGGGGCGGTCGGCAGCCGGGAGATATTCTGGGGCCGCGCTGGAAATCCACCAGTGCCCGAACCTCGTTCGCGGACGGACACTAACTGATGGTGACTTCCTTCAGGACCGAAAGGTTATCCAGCGTTTTTCCGGAACCGAGGACCACGGTGGAAAGCGGATCCTCGGTGATGGTGATGGGCAATTTGGTTTCTTCTCTCAACAGCACATCCAGATTTTTGAGCAGGGAGCCGCCGCCGGTCAGCACGATACCCCTGTCCACGATGTCCGCCGCCAGCTCGGGGGGCGTCTGCTCCAGGGCAATGCGGACCGTCTCCACGATGGTCTCCACCTGCTCGGATATGGCTTTTCTCACCTCGTCGGAGTCGATGGTCAGGATTTTCGGGATCCCCGTGACCAGGTCCCTTCCCTTCACCTCGATGGTTTCCACCTGGTCGCCGGGAAAGGCGTTGCCGATGGTGGTCTTGATGATCTCGGCCGTCCGGATTCCGATCAACAGGTTGTATTTGCGCTTGATATGCTGAAGGATCCCCTCGTCCATCTTGTCTCCCGCGATCCTGACGGACTTGCTGTACACGATTCCCTTCAGGGAGATGACCGCCACCTCCGTGGTTCCGCCGCCGATATCCACCACCATGTTACTGGTGGGCTCGGTCACCGGGAGCCCCGCGCCGATGGCCGCGGCCATGGGCTCTTCAATGAGGAAGACCTCCCTGGCGCCTGCGGATTCGGCGGATTCCCGGACCGCCCGTTTCTCCACCTGCGTGATCCCGCTCGGCACGCAGATGATGATGCGGGGGCGGACCAGGGTCCTGCGGTTATGCACCTTCCGGATAAAATGGCGGAGCATGGCCTCCGTGATTTCAAAATCCGCAATCACCCCGTCCTTCATCGGCCGGATGGCCATGATGTTTCCGGGGGTCCTGCCCAGCATCATCTTGGCCTCGGTCCCCACGGCCAGGACCTTGTTGGTCCCGCGGCCGTCCCTCTTGACCGCCACCACGGACGGCTCGCTCAGGACGATGCCCTTTCCCTTCACATAGACAAGGGTATTGGCCGTTCCCAGATCGATCGCCAGATCATTGGAGAACAGGCCCAGAATGGGATCCAGAAGCATCCTTTTCTCCTTTCAGGTTCCTGACATAACGGCTCATTGTCCAGGGACAGGCAGCTCTTTGCGGCGCGGTGCCGATGCCGGGCACCCGCCCCCGCGGTGAAACGGAAAGGCGCGGCGTTCCTGCTGGATGAGCGATTATATCTCAACGGATTGAAACTTTTTTTATTATACCAGATCCGCCGGTTTATCAAACATAAAATACCCGGCAGGCATTTTCGGCCATCCCCCCGAAAAAACGGTCCCGCCGCGGTCCAGGGCAACGCGTTGCGGAAATTTTCTTGACAAAGGTTTTTACCGGTGTTTAGATGAATATTTATCTTTAATCGAATACAAGGACCATGTGAGGCCATGAAAAGGACATTTCAACCCAGCAATATCAAACGCGCACGGACGCACGGCTTCAGGGCCAGGATGCGGACCAAGGGCGGCATCAACGTTTTGAAGCGAAGGCGGGCGAAAGGAAGAAAGCGGCTGGCTGTCGGTTGACGCCTTGAAACGGGTTTCGATTCATCCGCACAGAGGTGAGACACCGGCTCGACCGCAGCAGGCGGCCGCGCGTTGTTCTTCAAGCAAGATTGTCATCCTTCCATGGACATGGAACGGGGCGGCACCCCGGGCGGGAAGATCCGGACCACGCGCGTTGAACACGACCGGCATGCACGGAAAAAATGCAGTCTTTTTCCTTTCCAAAGAGTGAAAGGCTATTAAAGCGGCCGGATTTTGTCAATGTAAATCGCTCGGGCAGGCGTTACCATACACGACATTTTACGGTCATCATCAGAAAGAACCGGCTGGGCATTACAAGGTTGGGGGTCACCGTCACGAAAAGGACGGGAAACGCGGTCAGGAGAAACAGGATCAAGCGTCTCGTCCGGGAATTCTTCAGACTCAACAAGGCACATTTCCCCCAGGGATACGACATCGTCATTGCAGCTAAAAAGGATGCCAGCGATCTGGATTTGCGGAAAACCGAAGAGGAACTCGCAGAAGTCATGTTTCGCAAGAAATTCTGTGTTTAGCCTCAGATATATACCTATCGCCCTGATAGTCGTATATCAAAGATTTATTTCACCTTTCTGGTCTCCTTCCTGCCGTTTTTACCCCACTTGTTCAAGCTATGCCCGCCAGGCTTTTCTGAAGTACGGCATCATCAAAGGGGGCGTGCTGTCCGCCGTCAGGCTGTGCAAATGTCACCCGTTTCATCCGGGCGGCCATGACCCGCTGGTGTGATGAAAACATGGATCGTCGATTCCATCCGGAATTGTGGAACGGCGCCCCGCCCGGATATTCGCCGGGAGGCGCCTGTTGAGGGGGACGGCGTCCCGATGAGACGAGAAACAAAGGTCCGCGGTCCCGGAGCATGCCGCCGGCCTTATTTATTTGGCGGAAGGCCCGGCCGGCAAAGGATCATCTGAATTATGGAAAAAAGAACCATCCTCGCGTTTGTCCTCTCGTTCGTTGTGCTGGTGGGCTGGTCCATGGTTTTCGGACCTTCCAGACAGGCGGAGCACAAGTCCTCTCCTCCCGGCCGACAGGCGGCCGCACCGGCATCCGCCGAGAAGACGACGGCCGGGGCCGCCGCGACATCTCCCCCGGCCGTCCCGGCCGCCGTCCCGGGCCGGACATCCACCGCCGTACCGCCGGCCCCACGGGAAACCAAAATCCGGGTGGACACGCCCCTGTACAGTGCAGTCTTTACCAATCGGGGTCCCGGCATCAGGAGCTTCCGGCTGAAAAAATACCACCGGGAACTCTCTCCGCAATCACCCCTCGTCGACCTGGTGGCCGGCGACGGGAATCCGGGGAACTTTCTGCTGACGCGGTTCGAGTCTTCCGCCTCCCCGGAGACGGAAGATCCCGTTTACCGGGCGGACAGGGAATCGGTCCGCCTGGGACCGGGATCCGGCCCGAAGGATCTGGTTTTCGA
>CAZCVB010000019.1:0-17792 GCA_964501805.1 uncultured Desulfobacteraceae bacterium
AGCAGTACCCGTTGTCGCACCGGTTTATATCCCGCGACCCCACGCACTGGAGCCACGCGATCTTTTTGGGCGCCTCGTGATCGGAGGGCCTCACCAGGTGCCCCATGGTCGGTCCCGACGCGGAAAGGATCCGCTCGAACTCCATGGCGGTGATCACATTGGGGTGCCGGGCGTATCCATAGGTCTCGTATTTTGAAGGATCGAACGGTTTGAACCCGGGGGCCAGGATCACGGCGCCCACATCCAGTTCGATGATCTCATCCTCCTGGGCATGGTCGATGGCGTCGACCCCGCAGAAATCGGCGCAGATCCGGCAGCCGCCGGTCTTGAAATGAATGCACCGGCTCCGGTCGATGGCCGGTGCGTTGGGGATGGCCTGGGCATAGGGGACGTAGATGGGTTTTCGTCCGGTGAGCCCCATGTCGTATTCCGAGGGAATGGGCGCCACCCTGTGCCGGGTAATGTCTTCGAGCCGGATATGTCCGGTGGGACAGACCGAGGCGCATGCGCCGCACCCCAGGCAGACATCGGTCTGGACATGAAAAGGGGTGTCTACCCGCATCTCCACGCCCCGGCCGGTCAGGCTGATGGCGCCGTTTCCCATGCGTTCGCAGATCCGCACGCAGAGCCCGCACAGGATGCAATCGTCCGCGTCCTTGCGGAAGCGGGGCGCTTCTATGCCGTAGGTCTTGGCCAGTTCCTTGAGAACGGGAACATCCGGACAACGCGCCAGCAGGAGTTCCACGATGAGCTTTCGGCCCTTTTGAACCTCTTCCGTGTCGGTAAAGACCTCCATCCCCTCCCATATGGGGTAATTGCATGCGGTGACAAAGCGGGTCCTGCGGCCGTCGTGGACCTCCACGGTGCACAACCGGCACATGCCGGCAGGCTCCAGCGCCTCGTGATAACAGAGAGTGGGGATTTCCACACCATATTTCCGGGCCACTTCAAGGAGGTACTGTCCTTCTTCCCCCTGCACCTCCCGGCCGTTAAGCTTGAAAGTGATCATGCGTGTCACCTTTCCTCCCGTCATCAGCATCCACCGGGGCCCGTCCGTGGAAACCGGCGGCGTTTCCTGCTGAACGGACCCATCATTTTCCATCGGGGGTTATCGAACCACAACGGCCTCGAATTTACACGCCTCGTAGCAGATGCCGCACTTGATACATTTTTCCTGGTCGATTCGGTGCGGGGCCTTCTTTTCACCCGAGACGGCTTCCTGCGGGCACTTGATGGCGCACAAACGACAGCCGGTGCAGAGATCCGGGTCTATCTCGTAATGAAAAAGCGGTTTGCAGACGCCGGCCGGACATCGCTTCTCCCGAATATGGGCCTCGTATTCGTCACGGAAGTAACGGATGGTCGTAAGGACCGGGTTGGGCGCCGATGTTCCCAGGCCGCATAAAGAGAATTTCCGGATCATGCCGCCCAGTTCCTCGAGAAGTTCGATATCTCCTTCTTTCCCGCGTCCTTCGCAGATCCCGGTGAGGATCTCCAGCATTCGGCGGATTCCTTCCCGGCAGGGGCTGCATTGACCGCACGATTCGTCCTTGAGGAAATCGAGAAAATAACGGGCCACATCCACCATACAGGTGTCTTGATCCATCACGATCATGCCGCCGGATCCCATAATGGATCCCACCTTGGCAAGCTCATCGAAATCGACCCCTAAATCGAGGAATTCCTCCGGAATACACCCGCCGGAAGGTCCGCCGGTCTGGACCGCCTTGAACCGTTTCTTCTTCGGGATTCCCCCCCCGATATCGTAGATGATGGTGCGCAGCGTGGTGCCCATGGGGACTTCCACCAGGCCGGTATTGACGACCTTTCCCACGAGCGAAAAGATCTTGGTGCCCTTGCTCCCCTCCGTACCGATGGACCGAAACCAGTCGGCTCCCTTGTTGATGATGGCCGGCACATTGGCCCAGGTCTCCACATTGTTCAGGTTGGAAGGTCCCTGGCGGAACCCCTTCTCCACCGTGTGAATATATTTGGCCCTGGGCCGTCCCGGTTTTCCTTCCAGGGAGGACATCAGGGCCGTGGATTCGCCGCAGACAAAGGCGCCGCCGCCGCGGCTGATGTGGATCCGGAAATCGAGTCCGGAACCGAGGATGTTCTTTCCAAGGAGTCCCAGCGCCTCCGCGCGGTCGAGCGCCAGCGTCAGGTTCCTTACCGCAAGGGGATATTCGTGCCGGACGTAGACATAGCCTTCGTTGGAACCGATGGCGACGGCGCCGATGATCATCCCTTCCACGATGGCGTGCGGGTTCCCCTCCAGCAGGCTCCGATCCATATAGGCGCCCGGATCCCCCTCGTCCGCATTGCAGATGACATATCGCGGGCCGTCATGTCTTCGGCAGGATTCCCACTTGACGCCCGTGGGGAAGCCGCCGCCGCCGCGCCCCCTTAACCCGGATCGTTTTATCTCGTCAATGATTTCGTCCGGCGCCATGTCGTAAAGGGCCTTTTCAAGGGCCCGGTATCCGCCGGTTTTGATGTAGTCCTCTATGCTGGTGGGATCGATGAGCCCGTTTTTGCCGAAGATGACCCGTTGCTGACGCCTGTAGAAAGGGATATCCCGCTCGTGAACGATCTTCTGTTTGGTGGCGGGGTCCCTGAAAAGTAGCCGGTCGATCAACTCGCCGTTTTTGATTGTTTTCTCCACGATTTCAGAGACATGCTCTTTCTTTACCTGCGAATAAAAAATGCCTTCGGGGTGGAGCACCATGATCGGCCCTTTTTCACAAAATCCATGGCACCCCGTCAGCTTGACCTCCACCTGGTCCTGCAACCCCTGCCGGACCAGTTCCTCGGAAAGGGCCTGGTAGACCGCGGCCGTTCCATAGGCCGCGCAACCGGAACCCGCGCACAGGGAGATCAGCGGTTTGGCGTCTCCGGTATCCGCCTGCAACAGCGACTCCCGGAACGCTTTCAGTGCCATGATGTTTTCAAGGCGTTTCATGTCTCTGTATCCCTTCACGATGAGTCCCGTCCTTTTAAGGCGGACTTTCGGCACGCGTCGATGATCTTGACGGCGCTGGAACGATCCAGTCCGCCATGGGTTTCCTGGTTTACCGTCATGACCGGACCTGAGGCGCAGCAACCGACACAGCGAACCGCCTCAAGGGTAAAGAGCAGGTCATCCGTGGTCTCCCCTTCGCTGATGTTGAGTTTTTCTTTCAGCGCGTCCATCACCTTGTCCGCGCCCCGCACGTGGCAGGCGGTCCCGGTGCAGACATTGACGATATACTTCCCTCTCGGTTCCAGGCTGATGGTCTTGTAAAATGTGGCCACGCTGTAGATGAGGCTTCTCCTGATCCCCAGTTTGTCGGCCAGCACGGGGATGACGTCCGGCGGGACATAATTGTAGATATCGCTGATATCCTGAAGAATCATCAACAGGGATTCGGGATTCCGGTCGTATTCATCGATAATCGTGTTGATCCGGTCCCAGTCGATCCGGTGGTTCTGTTCCATTCTGGTGACCTCTCAAGGTGCCGTGAATCCGGACGGAGGGGTGAAAACCGCCGCCATGCCGGGTTGAATCCGCCGGAAGCGGACAAGGGTTCAATGCCCCGCCGCCTGCAGCAGGGCGGTTCATCGTGCAGGTTCTCCGGGAACGATCTGATAGGTTACCGGGCAGTGTTCAACACAACTGCCGCACCCGGTACACCGGTCGAGCCGGATGCTCCGCGCCCGTTTCCTGATTTTTACCCTGAAATTCCCCGGAGCACCGGTTACGGACTCCAGGTCGGCATAGGTGATCAGCTCGATGTTCATGTGCCGGCCGACCTCGACCAGCTTGGGCGAGATGATTCACATGGCACAATCATTGGTGGGAAATGTCTTGTCCAGCTGAGACATGGCCCCTCCGATGGACGGCGTGCTCTCCAGGAGGTACACGTAATATCCCGAGTCGGCCAGGTCCAGCGCGGACTGCATCCCCGCAATGCCGGCCCCCACCACCAGTACCGATCCTCTGGTTTCTTTGGTCATGGAAAATTTCCTCCGGTTGAATCGGGTTGAAACCAAAAAAGCGCCGTGCGCGGCAGGAATGCAATCGGACCGCCGCTGTCCGTATCGAACCGCGGTGGAATGCCGGAACCTCCGGTAACACGAACGCATGGCCCCGGTTTTTTCTGTTGCATTGTGGCTATATTATAGTTATAATGTAGTTATAATGCAATTCTTTTTTGGTGCTGGACATTGAAATGAATCCCGGCGGACCCTTTGAGGGAGAAGATGGAATGGAGACCATAGACCTGGACCGGGCGGATCCCGGGTTTCAAAAGGAACTGGCCGAAGCGCCGGGCGGGGACAGGATTTCCGCCTGTTTCATGTGCCGGACGTGCGTGGCCAGTTGCCCTATCACCGAGGTCAATGAGACGTTTCATCCCCTCCGCATTATCCGCATGGCCCTGTATGGGTTTAAGGAGGATGTCCTGTCGAGCGATTTTATCTGGCTTTGCTCGAGCTGTTACGCCTGCCAGGAAAGGTGTCCCCAGGGTGTCGGCATCGCCGACTTCATGACCCTTTTGAAAAACATGGCGGTCCGGGAAGGATATATGCCGGCGGGAATCCGTGTTCAGCAGGACCTGGTGAAAGGGGAGGGCCGCATCTACCCGATTGATGATTTCGACAACAAGAAGCGCGCCAAGGCCGGACTGCCGCCGCTCCCCACCCGTTGCCGTGATGTTGCGGTTCTGTTTCCGGAGAAAAGGGCGGCGTCCGGCGGAGAATGACCTTGCGGAACGGGCGTTTAATGGTTTGAGACCGGGAACATATCGATGAAATATGCTTTTTTCTTGGGATGCACCATCCCTGCGAGATCCAGGAACTATGAGCTTTCCGCAAGAAAGGTGGCGGAACGGCTGGGCATCGAACTGGTGGATGTGCCGGAGTTCATGTGCTGCGGTTTTCCGGTCCGTGCCGGAGATCAACCGGCCGCCGAGCTCATGGCGGCCTATAATCTCTGTCTGGCCAAGGAGCGGGACCTTCCCCTGCTGACCCTTTGCAGTTCCTGTGCGTCCGCCCTGACCGAGACGGCCCACCGTCTGTCGGAGGACGGGTCCCTGAGAGATGAAGTAAACTCCCGCCTGGCGAAAGTGGGCCTTGAATACAGGGGGAGGGTAAAAGTCCGGCATCTGGCCCGTGTGCTGTTCGAGGACATTCCTGCCGGGAGGATAAGGGACCGGTTTCAGAAAAGCCTGTCCGGGCTCTCCATTGCGGTCCATTATGGCTGTCATTACCTGAAACCGTCCAAAATCTATGACGGTTTTGACGGTGTTGAGGCCCCGGAGTCAATCGACCGGCTGGTGGCCCTGACGGGCGCCCGCGTCGTGGATTATCCGGAAAAAAAAAGATGTTGCGGTGGGCCGATCCTGCCGGTGGACGAAAAGGTCGCCCTGTCCGTGGCCCGCAATAAGCTAGAGGATATCGCCAGGGCCGGGGCGGACGCCATGTGCCTGGTGTGCCCGTTCTGTTCCGTGATGTACGATGGCAACCAGAAAAGCATTGAGGCGGAATACGATGCTGTCTATCACCTGCCGGTCCTGTACCTGACCCAGATCCTGGGCATGGCCATGGGGTTCAGCCGGAAGGAGCTGGGGCTCAACATGAACGTGGTGAAGACCAAGAAATTACTGGCCCCCTATTTTGAGTGACAGGGTGGTAAAGCGGAAGGGTCGGAGCCCGGGGCCCACGGGGAATTTCCTCCGTGGGCTTTTTGTTTGACCGTACCGCCATCGGGATTCGGGGGTGGAAAAATGATTTAAGGGACTTATATTGGAAGAAACAGACCGAAAATGACATGAAACCGGAAAGGGGTTCATGATGTCTGAACACAAGATCATCACGCTGCCCGGAACAATGCCGCTGGGAAAACGGATCCGGGGGGTCAGCAGGGAAATTTCAATGTGGCTGGCCTCACTGGAGGAGCCGTATGATGCGGGAAAGGATGTTGTCCACCTGGCGGGTTGTGAACGGGATGGCTGCTACCGTTACCATTATACCCTGGATCGGTCCGTGAAGGATCCGGGTGAAGAAAAAGCAGGAACCGCCGTGTGACCGGAAAGGCCGGGTCCGGACGCCCGGGGACGAGGCCGGGAAGGGCGGCATCGTGGCCGGCTGCCGGGGTTTCAGGGGCGCCGGGGCGCGTTTGAAACGGTTTTTCTGGCTTCATCGAATTTCGTGGCGATGAGGCATTCGAAGGCCTTTCCGAAAAAACGCCGGTTTCGCTGTAAATACCACTTGATTCCCTCCCAGTGGTCCTTTAATTCATTCATGTCCTTTATGTTTTTCAGGATGGCGTCGATCTCGGAGAGTTTGTCCCTTTTGAGGCTGTCTTTCCTCAGTTCGTACAGGTCATTGAGCCGGTGTTTCTGATCCTTTGAAAAGCCGATCTGCAGGGAGCGGTCGAGAAGGTCTTCCACCAGGTTGTGCAGTTCCTCGAAGTCGCTGATAAGATCCATCTGTTTTTTTGCCTGCGCCAGGATGGCGTCGGTGATTTTTCGCAGGCGGTTTTCATAGGCCTGTTCAAGCCGGAGTTCATAGTCGTCGGTGTAAAAGGGGTATTTTTTGAGGGACTGAAGACTGTAATGAAAATAATTCTTCAGCTGTTCGACATCGTTGATTCCCTCCATGTGTGATATTCTCCGGGAGACGTGGAAACGGTCCCTGAAGTCTATGGTCAGGACATTGGGGAAGTTTTCCACCTTGAGCACGATACCGGATTCGGCAGTGAACATGTTGTCCACCTGTGAAACGTCTTCCCATAGTTTCTGTATGGAGCGCCCGCTCAGGTCATGATTGATGGCCTCGTAGCGGTCCTCGATTCTTGCGCTCATGGTGAGGAAGTTGAGGCAGACCGGCAGGTCTTTTTTTGTCTCCAGGCGCGCGGCGCCCAGGATGGCCACGAGGAGGAGCTTGAGCTGATTTTCATAGTTCAGGTACCGGCTGACCTTCTCGTATCCAAAGACCCGGAGCCTGTCCCCGGACAGCTGGTCCAGGATAAAATGCCGCGTGTCCTCGGCCAGATTCTGGAGGGTGTTATAAATACGGAAGGCCTCGTACATTTCTTTTTCAAATGTGGCGTATCCGATGCTGGAGAACGCGCGCCGCTTGTAGATAAATTTGAGGGGGACTTTCATTATCAGGTTCAGGATATCCGTGAATTCGACGTATCGGATTCCTCTCAGCCTGAAAAGCCGTTCCATGGCGAACAGCATCCTCCCGGAGGCGAGGTCGTCTTTTTCCTTTGGGGAATGTGAGTTCTGGGCCTCAAGGTAGTCCGACGGGCTCATTCCGTCGGGAAGCCCGTTTTCCCGGTAACGCTCAAGGGCCTGGTACAGCCGTCCTCTCCGGATGAACATGCCGTTCATCCATGTGTCGAGGGTGGTTTTCCCGGAAAGGATTCTATGGCACATCTCCCTGAGTTCCAGCATCCGGCCCGCCATGTCCTCCAGGATCAGGTCCTCTCTTATGGCGGAAATCATGATAAGGGAAAACACGAAAAAGGCGTCGATGAGGTCCGGGTCCGCCGGTGCAAGTATCTCCCGGATGGTTGAAAGACACATCTCCCCCCGGATGATGTGGTGAAGCAGACCGTGATACCGGACAAAAAACGTGAGATAGCGCTTTCCCCTTGAATCGAGACGGTATCTCTCGGCGATATTTTCCCTGTCGATAAAAAGGGCACCGGCCTGGGAAAGATCCGCCGGGTTGATCTCTTCCCCGTATTTTTCCCTGAGCCGTTGCAACCGCCCCAGGTCCTGGAAGACCAGCGCCATGACGAGGGCGTCAAACAGGGCGCGGTTGTGCTTGAGCCAGGCCACGATTTCCTCCAGGTCTTTCACCTGGGATTCACTGAACCCCACGATGCCGGTGGCCATGGGGCCGAATTCTCTCTGGGCCAGGGCGTGCAGGAAGGAGGCATCCTGGAAATCCTCTTTTTCGCGCCGGATCAGGGCCTGAAGTTTCCGGGCCGCGGTCATGATGTACTCGATGACCGGGGATTTCAGGTAAAGATGGGTGGATGTGTCCAGGCCCTTCAGTTCCGTGAATTCGGGAAGAACGAACGCCAGCAGAGAGGGCCCGTGAAGGGACAGCAGGCTCAGGTCGGTGTAAATGTCCGCCGGACGGAACAGAACGCCCAGGAAGTTTGACTTCAGTTCTTTTCGCAGTTCCTGGATGCGCCGGAACCACCGATAATGTCGTGCCGGCAACCTCAGGTCCGGATCTTTCCGGCTGATAAGCCGGAGGTGACTCTGGTAAAAGCTCTCCAGCCGGGAGAAAAGGAGATCCAGATCCTTGAGGGTTTCAACCGGGATCCTGGAAATCGGCGTGCCGGCCAGGTGCCGGGTCAGGGAGTCCAGTTTGTCGATGTCCTTGGTCATGTCCATGTAAAGCACTTCCACGGCCTGTCGGCCGGGGACAACCCGCAGCTGAAACCCGGTGCCGATGATAAATGATGAACCGCCCTGGTAGAGCTCATCGCCGAACCGCTTGAGAACCGAAAGGTCCAGGTACCGCGTATTGATGAGACGGGCCTCCTGTTCCACCTTTCTCACCCATTCATCGACGCCGTATGTCCCGCGGCCCCCCAGGATGGGATTGAAATTGATCACCTCCCCCCGGGCCACATTGACCGTGATCCATAGAAGTATGAATACCAGTTCGCTGTCCATTCTTTCAAAAAGGTGCCCGGTGCCGTGAAATTCAATTTCAAGGAATTTCCGGTAAAAGGCCGGAAGCTGCAGCGGGTCCAGCTTCAGGTACATCTCTTCAAACCGGTCAATGGTTTTTACAAGACGAATCACGTTTTCGATTCTCGAGAGCCGTTCTTCATCGTAATCGGCCAGGGACTCCTTTTCCATGGGCCCTTTCCCGCCGAGCTCGGCCCAGTTGTCGAGAAACTCGAAGTGGTTGATCATCTTGAGAAGCTTGCGGACGATCTTGTTATGGATGCCTCCCATGGAGCTGATGGCCTCGTCCAGGAGACTGTCCCAGTCGATATCCCGGCTGGTGACCACCCGTTCGGTGGACTCGTGAAGCGCGAAGAGTTCGGAAAGCTGTTCTTCCGTAAGTTCGGACTCCCTGGCGGCCTCGGTTTCGGCCACGGTCATGAGGCGGCAGTACCGGAGCAGGTTGAGCCCCAGGTGCGGCTCATAGGTGCGGGCCAGGTCCGATACCGGTTTCAGCGCCTTTTCGTTCATTTTCCCCGAGATGATCCGGCCCAGGGCGGTGTGCCCCAGGAGGATGAAAAGAATTTCCTTAAGTTCGCCATAGGTGAACCCGAAAAATGTGAGAATTTCCAGATTTTTCAGGATAGAGGTCCGGTTCCCTTCCACGTTGTCCGGGTTGAGATATGCCGCGATCCTTTCCAGGCGTTTGATTTTGGAGATGAGCCGGACCACGTCGTTGAGGGCGGGAAACCGGCGGCTTTTCTGTTCCAGGGGTTGTTTCAGCCGGTCGAGATATACCTGCGGGATCTTCCGGTGTTCACCTTTTCGGATCCGGTCCACCACACGAAGGGTTCGGATGACATAGGCGAAGGAATCCCGGTGTTCGGCCAGCAATTCCGGGGGACACCCCACGAGACTGGAGTCGGTGACATCCTGGCGAACGTCGGACAACGTTGTTTTGAGGGGTTTTTTCTGACCCAGGTAGATGAGCATGTGGTGTGGGGAATAGTCGGCCAGAGAAAACCGTCGCTGCCAGTCGGCCTTTATGGAATCGGGAATGAGCGGTTTCAGGAATATCCGGTCAAAGAAGATAGAGAGGAGGGAAGACCAGGATTTCTCCTGGTTATTGAGAAAAGGCGAATCCGGAAGCCGGTAGTTGAGATAGGGAAGGGCGTGGACCTGGTCGACCGACAGGTCCTTCAGGCGCCTGCCCTGAAGCAGGCGGTCCAGGACATCCTGCTCCACGTAATGTCCGCCCAGGTATTTCTGGAAATCAAAGATGTTCACGTCAAGAGAATGCTTTTGGGGATGGTATTTTTTCCGGGTCTTGAAAATATGGCTGAACAGGATAAATCGTTTTTCCTCTTCCTCCGTCTTGAATGTGACGGTCGTTGTCTGGCTGGTTTTGGGCGAATAATAATCGGAGATGATAAATATTTCGCCATCGGGCTTCAGCAGGCCGTAAATCTTCCAGAGGATATATATGGCGTACTGGTCCAGGCGTCGTTTGGCGGGAAGGCCGTGGGAGACGAAGCCGAAGTTTTCCATCAGGATGATTTCGTAAAGATCCCTGGGCACGATCACCAGATCGAGTGTTTCGCGGAGGGTCTGCAGGGTCTCAAGGGAATTCAGGACGACAAAGCGGTGATCCTTGAAGCGAAGTGAGAGTTCCCGGGTGATCAGATCGTCTTTCTGGGTGATCAGGCCGATGTTGTGGTGTTCCTTGAAATATTTTTTACGGTGAAAGCCGACGATTTTGCTGATCTCGTTCACCTTGGATCTCACATGGCTCAGCGTTCCGGAGAGCAGGTGAACCGGGATCAGGTAGTAAGGGACGCCAAACCGGGAATAGCGGATCAGGAGCCCGACTTTTTTGTAGATCTCGTTGAGTTCCTTGTAGTGGCGTCCGATCTCCCCGGGATTGTCAAAGGCGATGGAATGGACCAGCTTGAGCCGTTCCGGCGGCAACCGGTCGAAGGCCTCATGGAGGCCGAATCCGTAAGCGTTCCCGCCGAACCGGCTCTGTAGCTGGGTGGGGTGTTTGAGCGCGGCGAAGGTGCCCTCGGGAATATCCGCCAGATCAATGCCCAACGCCTCGAATTCACTGGGATTGATGGCATTAAATGCCTCTTCCTGGAGGGATATCTTCGTGGGATAGGAATCGGTGGGATCCATTTGACTGACCGGAGAGCACGGGCGGCATCGGATTGAAGGAGACGGTTGCAACCGTGGCCGGTGGTCGCTGCCCGTGGCGGATCCTTATAACCAGCGTTTCCGCCGCTTGTAGGATTTGACGTTCTTGTACGACTTGAGCGCCCCGGACGCGGCCGTTCCCAGGTAGAATTCCTTGACGTCCGGGTTTTCGCGCAATTCCGCGGCATTGCTTTCGAGAACGATTTTCCCGTTCTCCATCACATAGCCGTAATTGGCGATCTGAAGGGCCATGTTGGCGTTCTGCTCCACCACCATGAGCGTGGTCCCCTGCTCCTGGTTGATCCGTTTGATGATCTGAAATATCTCTTTGACCAGAAGCGGCGCCAGGCCCAGCGATGGCTCGTCCAGGAGGAGGAGCTTCGGATGGGCCATCAGCCCCCTTCCGATGACCATCATCTGGAGTTCCCCGCCGCTGCAGTATCCGGCCAGGCCCTTTCGCCTGGCGAGAAGGGCGGGAAAATAATCATAAACCATCTTCAGGTCCTTCTGGTAAGGTTTTCCCCAGCGCGTGGCCGTTCCCACCCGGAGATTTTCCTCGACCGTGAGGTATTTGAATTCCTGCCGGCCTTCAAGGACTTGGATAATCCCTTTCCGCGTGATCTGTTCGGGATACAGGTTCTGGATCGGTTCCCCGTCGAACTCGATGGAGCCTTCGGTTACCTTCCCGTTTTCCGGTTTGAGCAGGCCGGAAATGGCCTTCAGTGTCGTTGTTTTTCCGGCGCCGTTGCTGCCCAGAAGAGAAACAATGCGACCCTTTTCGATCTTGAGCGATACGCCCTTCAGCACCTGTATTACGTCGGAGTAAACCACGCTGATGTTATTGAGAAGCAGGCGGATATTTTTTTCCATGGTTTTTGTCCCTGTCTCGTCCATATCTAATAAGAAAAGGGCCACAGCCTGAAACTGGACCGGACAATGCGCCAGACCTCCGCGAGTCCCTTTGGCTCGAAAATGATGAACAGGATAATCACCAGGCCGTAAACGAATTCCCTGAGCGGGGCGATGGTGATGCTGACGCCGCCGCCGGTTCCCAGGTTCATCAGGAACTGCGTCAGGTGGCTGAGGATTTCGTTCAGGGCCACGATAAAGACGGCACCGAATACGGAACCGGGAATGCTCCCCAGCCCGCCGATGATGATCATGGCGATGAACTCGATGGAGAGCCAGAGATTGAAGGGTTCCGGGGTGATGCTCATGGTGTAGTAGGCGTAAAGCGCTCCGGCAAACCCGGCGTAAAAGGAGCTGATGGCAAAGGAGAGGAGTTTGTACCCGAAAATGGGGATGCCCATCCCCTCCGCGGCCCGGTCGTTGTCGCGAACGGCGACAAAGGCCCTGCCGTACCGTGTTCGGATCAGGTTTACGGCCATCCATGTAAGAATAACAAAACAGGCGAATACCACAAAATAGAAATTCCTGTCGACGCCCAGGTCAAGCCCGAGGAGGGTCGTGTTCGTTACGATAATTCCATCGGCGCCGCCGGTGAGGCTCTCCCACTGGACAAAGATATATTCCATGATGAATTGTCCGGCCAGGGTCGCGATGCACAGGTACAGATGCTTGAGCCGGACCGAGGGGATGCCGAAGACCATGCCCACGGCGGCGGTGATGACACCGGCCGCCGGGACGGCCGCCCAGAAAGGGAACCCGGCGCGGGTCGCCAGGATGGCGCCGGCATATGCCCCGACCCCGAAAAAGGCGCCGTGGCCCAGAGAAATCTGCCCCGTGTATCCGATGAGAAGATTGAGGCCGATGGCCGCAATGGCATAGATCCCGATGGTGTTCAGGATGTAGAGCATGTACGGACTGCTGATAAACGGGATCACGGCAAAAAGCAGGACGAGCCCGATGCCCATCCACAGCCTTCCGAAGTCGGTTTCAAAGATGGTCAGCTCACGGTCGTATGTCTCTTTGAAGTTGCCGCAAGGGTGAAATTGAAATTTTCGCATCCGCTTACCTTCCCGAGTTCCCGCCGGGGACTCTTCATTACCGAAAAGGATGACGCATTACATGTAACGGCCTTTTCCGGTATGGCCGGGGAGGGACCGTTATACCCTCTCGATTTCCACCAGCCCGAAAAGACCGTAGGGCTTTACCATCAGGATAAACACCAGCACGATGTAGGGGATAATTTCCTTAAGGGAACTGGAGACATATCCGCCGGTGAAGGTTTCCAGCAACCCGATGATCACGCCTCCCAGGATGGCGCCTCCGATACTGTCGAGACCGCCCAGGATCACCACCGGGAAAACCTTGAGACCGACGGAACTCAACTCATGGACGTTGATCCCGTTGATGATTCCCAGGACGATTCCGCTCATGGCGCAGACCAGGGCCGCAATGGCCCAGGAAAGGGCGAAGACCCTGCGGACGTGGACTCCCAGGGAAAGGGCCGCCGGCTGGTTATCTGCGACGGATCTCATATAAATGCCCTGGGAGGAATACTTGAAAAAAAGCCCGAACACGATGAGAAACACGATACCGAGGACGAACGTGGCCACGTATACGGAAGGGATGCCGATTTCCCCCCAGTTGATGGAGAGGCTTTTCGGCAGGAACTCCCTGTAGTTATGGATATCTCCCCCGAAGATGAACAGCAACAGGCCCTTGAGCATCACGGCCAGCCCCACCGTCAGCATGATGACTTCGATCAGCTCCTCACCGATGAGGGGACGCAGAAAAAACCGTTCGATGATGAAGCCCAGGGAAAAACTTCCGATCAGCGTGAAGGCGAAAGCGAGAACAATGGGCAGATTGGCCCAGGAAGAAAGCACCAGGAACAGGAAGGCGCCGATGGCCATGAGTTCGCCGTGGGCAAAATTCAGGACGCTGCTCGATTTGAAAATCATGACAAATCCGAGGGCGGAGAGCGCATAAAGAAACCCCAGCGACAGTCCGTTTACCAGAAGTTCGACAAAGAATAGCATGGCGAAAAAGGCCTCCTCAGTGTCTTGATAAAGGGATCGTCTCCGTATCCCCGGTATACCCGGGAAAAAGGAGGACCTACACGTTCAATATCCTGACCGTTGTCTCGATGGTGCCCACATGTCCGTCCCGGTACTGGATGTGCCCTGTGACCGGAATTTCGGTCTTGTCTCCGTAGATGCCGTCGATGAGGTCTTTATACTGTTCGAAAACGAATTTTCGTCGCACTTTTCCGGTCCGCGTCAGCTCCTCGTCATCAGCGTCCAGCAGCTTGTAAAGCAGGATGATTTTCATTAACTGCATGGGTTTCGGCAACTGGGTGTTGACCTTGGCGACTTCCTCCAGGATCAGTTTTTCGACGGCGGGCTGCTGGGCGAGGTCCGTGTACGTGGTGTAGGGGATCCTTCTTTCTTCCGCCCAGTTCCCGACATTGCCGTAATCGATGTTGATAAAGGCGCTGAGGTAATCCTGGCCTTCCCCCCATATGACGGCCTCTTTGATGTAGGGGCTGAACTTGAGCCGGGTCTCGATAAAGTCGGGTGAAAACGCCTCGCCCTCCTTGGTGCGCATGATATCCTGTTTCCTGCCGATAATGAGGAGGTGCCCGTCATCGTCGAAATAGCCTGCGTCTCCCGTGTGAAACCAGCCGTCTTTCAATGCCTCGGCGGTAGCCTCCGGGTTCTCGTAATACCCGACGAAATTCGATTTGCTTGAAACCAGGACCTCCTGGTCTTCCGTGATCCGTACCTCGGTCCTGGGAAGGGCGATGCCCACGGTTTCCGGTTTGACCTGATCGTCCGGCTGGACCTGGAAGATCCCGCCCGTCTCGGTAAGACCGTAACACTGTTTCAGGTTCAGGCCGTTGGCCCTGAAAAAGCGGATCACGTCCGGGCTGATGGGATGTCCGCCCGTGTACGCCGCCCGGAACCCGAGACATCCCACGCGATCCATCAGGGGGCGTGACACCAGCCGGGTCAATATCCGCCTCAGAAACCTGAGGCCCGCCGGGACCGGTTTCCTTTCGGACAGGAGATCCTCCACTTCGCCGCCGATTTTCTGGGCATAGTGATACAGCTTGCGCTTGAGGAACCCGGCATCACTGATCTTGACCCGGATCTTTGAGGCCAGGTCTTCCCAGAACCGGGAAGAAGTGATCAGGACGGTAGGGCCGATTTCCCTGAAGTCCTCGGTCACCGTCTCGAACATTTCGGGAAAATTCATGGCCATTCCGCCGGCCAGCGTGACACCGACGCCCCACATCTGGTCCACGATCCACGCGGGCGGCGTGATGGAGATCCAGTTGTCCCCGATCCCGATGGGCGCGGTTTCAAGCCATTTCCGAGCCATTTCGGTGAAATTTTCATAGCTCAACATGACCATCTTCGGTTCCCCGGTGGTTCCGGAGGTCATCAGCATCAGGGCGACATCACCCGGTTTCCCTTTCCACAACTCGCGGTCAAACAGATCGGGATCCTCTTTTTCCAGCTCCTCCCCGAGCTCAAGGACCTGGGCGAAACTGATCAGCCAGGGATCATCGGTGTAACTCCGCATGCCCGTGGGATCCACATAGATCACCCGCCTGACGCCGGGCAGCTGGTCCCGGCAGGAGAGGATCTTGTCCACCTGTTCCTGGTCCTGTGCAAAAACATAGGCGGCGTGTATGCGGTCGAGGCCGAAAAGGAGTTCTTTTGCAACAGCGGAAGAGAACAGGTTGACGGTCACCGCGCCCATGGCCTGGGCCCCCAGTTCACTGAAAAGCCATTCAGGATGGTTGTCCAGAACGAGTCCGACATTTTCCCCTCTCTTCAGCCCCAGGGAAATCAGGCCCAGGGCGACCCGCCGGGTATAATGGAGATAGTCCTTCCAGTTATACGCCTGCCAGATGCCGTAGGCCTTTTCGCGGATGGCGATCCTTTCGGAACCCAGCCGTTCGGCCTGCTGAGAAAGGATCTGGGGAAACGTGTACCGGGTCAGCGATGACAGTGTCTCCGGATCGATACGCTCTATTTTGTACTTGGATGTGGGTGTCTTCATCTTTTTTCAACGGGGAGATGGTTTGAGAAACGCCCCCGTTCGACCCTTTTCAGGAAGGGGGCCTTTTCCCTATTTATCCCTGATTCGGCGACCCGGTTTCCTGTCGCTTCCGAACCGCGGGGGAAGGGGCCGGGCGAATCCCTCAACCCGGCGGAAACGCCCGCATCCCTTTACCTTGACCGGATAATCCGTGGATCTGTTTATTCGATGGTGGCGGTGTCTCCCAGGTAAGCCTTGATTACCTGGGGATGGTTCTGAACGAAATCAGGAGACCCTTCCGCCAGTTTGACGCCGAAATCAAGCACCATGACCTTCTTGGAGATGCTCATCACCACCGACATGTCATGTTCCACAAGAATCATGGTCTGATTCCATGCCTCGTTCAGTTCAAGGAGAAACCGGACCATGTCCTCTTTCTCTTCCAGGGTCATTCCTGCAAAGGGTTCGTCGAGTACCAGGAGCTTTGGTTCCAGGGCCAGCGCCCTTCCCAGTTCAACCCGTTTTCTCATGCCGTACGGCAGGGACCCGACGAGCTGTTTCCTGAGAGACTGCATCTCGAGGAAATCGATCAGCTCCTCGAGAATCTTCCGGTGGCGGATTTCTTCCTTCCGGACGGAACCGGAGCAAACCGATGCAAAACCGACATTGTAGTTACAGTGGACATGGCGGGCCAGCAGCATGTTGGACAGGACCGTCATGCCGGGGAAGAGTTCAATGTTCTGGTAAGTCCTGCCGATACCGATCCGGGTCAGATGATGAGGGGAGAGGCGGGTAACGTCCTTCCCATTGAAGAGAATTCTCCCTTCCTGCGGCTTGTAATAACCTGTTATGCAGTTGAGCAGGCTTGTTTTTCCGGCGCCGTTCGGACCGATGATGGCCACCAGTTCTCCCGTGCGCACCTCAAGATCGATCTTGTTGAGCGCCGTGATTCCGCCGAATTTCAGTGTGAGCGATTTTACCTCCAGCTCGGCCCGCTTATCCTCGGGCCGGGCGGAGGCAAAGATGCTCGGTTCACCACGAAATGCTTTCATTTCAGGATCTTAACCCGCTCTTTTCCGGGTTCCCAGAAATTGGTGAGAGGGGTATAGGTGGCATCCTCGTGGACCTTGACGATCCTGGCGGTAAAGGATGCACTGTGATCGGTCTTGGTGTAGGTGATGTTGGGGACCACCCCGCCGAAATCCTCGTTCCTGAACGTTTCCAGCGCTTCGTTAATGGCTTCGCTGTTGATCTTTCCGAATTTTTTCTGCGCCCTCTGAAAACCTTTTTCCATGATCATGGCCACGGTGACACCTTCCCAGTAGGATGCGTCAAACCGGGTCACGGTTTTATACCGGTGCCACAGTTCCGCCATTACCTTCATGCCGGGGGTGCCGTCCATGGGGAGTCCGCCCGGGAACTGCATGTGCATCCGGTCCCGGATGAGGCCTTTTCCCCTCTTGAAAAAATCCGGGTCCGTGGATGTCCATGTGCCGAAAAAGGGCACGTCGAAATGCGCGCGATCGGCCGCCTGGAGCCCCATGATGATGGCGGAGGGAAGGCACTGGACGAAGATGTATTCGGCGCCCGCTTTTTTGAGCCGGAGCAGTTCTGTGTTCAGATCCAGCGCCCTGGGGGAAAATTGTTCGATATCAACGATGTTGACATTGTGCTTGGAGGCATATTCCTTGCTGGCGCCGTGAATCGATTTTCCATAGGCGTTGTTGTAGGTAAGCAGGCCGACCTTCGGAGGGGCGCTCCCCTTGTGAATGGCGCGGATGTATTCGAGGACCGCGTAACAGTCCATCACGTAGCTGCCGAAGGGCAGATACGCATACGCCACCGGCGGTTTGAGGATGCCCTGGTAGGTGGAGAAATTGATGTTGGGGGTCTTGTATTTCTGGATAATCGGCTTGGCCATGATGCCGGAATCCGCGTCCCAGGTGGCAATCATGTCCATCC